>CAZEHU010000149.1:0-6686 GCA_964511605.1 uncultured Myxococcales bacterium | reverse complement strand
CTCCACCCAGGCCGCGGGGATCGACTCGGGATCGAGGCCGTGGCGCGGGAGGTCACGGACCGCATCGAGCATGGCGCCGAGGCGCTCGGCCCGGGTCGCGTACAACGGCACGTCGCCGGCCTCCCTCTGCAGCTCCCGGAGCGTCCGCGATACCTCGGGCTCCAGCACCGCGGGTCCGAGGCGCGCGGAGTCGAGCATGTCCCCGAAGCCCCCCACCGGACACGCCGCGCAGGCCACCGTCGCGAGCCATCGGCTCAGGGATCTCGAGCGATCGATCTCGCCGGGCAGGCGTGGGCGGGCGCGGACGTTCAGGGGGAGCACCTCTCAGGGGTAGACGAGCCAGCGGCGCCTTCGCAACGCTCGGGCAGCCACCACCCCTTCCCCCAGGGCTCCTCAGGGCTCGGGCAGGGCTGGGTGCTCAGGGCTCGGGCAGGGCCGGGTGCTCAGGGCTCGGGCAGGGCCCTCGGGGGCCGGCCGGCGACGAGGTCGAAGAAGGCCTCGGAGCGGGCGAAGCGCAGCACATGGTGGACCCGCCAGGCGGGCAGGGGGTGCGTGCGCTGGGCGCTCGAGAGCATCTCGAGGGCGTAGACGAAGAGCTCCTCGTCCCGGAGGGCCTCCGCCTCGTCGGCCTGATCGATGAACGCCCCCACATCGAGCTCGTCGATCCAGCGTGAGGTGCCGCCGGCCATGAGCATGTGGGTGCGCACCGTGGTCTCGAGGGAGCCGGTGGCCACCAGCTCGCCGCGATCCGCGGAGAGCTCCGCCATCTGGTACCAGCGCAGGATCGCGAGCTGGAGCGGCATCGCCAGCATCTTGGCGATGCCGAGGAAGCGGCCGAGGAGCCCCAGGCCCCCCTGGATCATCAGGAGGGCGAGGGTGCGATAGAGGACGTGGCCGAGCTTCACGTGGGTCAGCTCGTGGCCGAGGATCGCGACCACCTCGCGCTCGTTCATGTGGTCGAGGGCACCGGTCGTCACCGCGATCAGCGGCTCTCCCGCACCGGACGCGAAAGCGTTGGGCCGCGGATCCTGGACGATGAAGAGCGGCGGCGGGTCGATGTTGATGCGCCCGGCGGCCTCGAGATAGAGGCTCCAGAGCCTCGGTGCCTGCTTCTCGCTGACCTCGACGGCCCCCGCGAGGAGCTGGAAGCGCGCGAGCTTGTCGAAGGTGGCGCCCATCGCCTTCTCGAGCAGCGTATCCGCGTAGGGCACGGCCTTGAGCTTATCGAGGGCCTGTCGGTCGTAGGGATGGCTGAGGGCCTCGGCCTCCACGTGGGGCAGCGCCTCGCCGGAGACCAGGAAGAGCGTCGCGTGGCAGCCGCCGCAGTGGGCGGCGCCCAGATCCCGGAGGGTCTTGTCCACGGGCAGGCGGTTCTTCTGCCCGCAAGCGCGGCACTCTAGGGTGATGGAGTTGGACACCCTCGCTGCCCTGCAGCTACTCCAGGTAGCCCTGGATCAGGGTGTGTCCGCCCTCGCGGAGGAGATCCTCGATGGCCGGATCGATGACGACCCCCTGGCCGAAGAGCGGCGAGAGATCGTAGAGGTCGATCTCCGGGATGGGGATCTCGATGAGCGGCGTGCCGGTCATGTCCTCGAGGATAGCCCCGAGGAGCTCCTGCTCGATGAGGATCTCGAGGGCCTCCTCGTTGCCCTCGAAGAGCTCGGGCACCAGCTCCCAGGAGTAGTGCATCTCGTCGATGCCGTAGAACTGGAGCGCGATGGCCGGACCCTCGTCGGTCTCGGTCAACAGGATCTCCGCGGAGGCCACGACGCTCAGGAAGACCCCGATGGTGCCCTGGCCGCCGAAGAGCGGCGAGACGATGTCGATCTGCACGTAGGCGTCGCCGAGCTCGAGGAGGAGGAGGCCGTCGGGATCGCAGCCATTGAGGATCGGCGGGAGCATCATCTGGGTCTCGAGCGCCAGATCGTCGAAGGGCAGCGGCGAGTCGGCGCCCGCGCCCTCGCCCATGAGCTCGGCGATGGTCTCCGAGTCCAGCTCCAGGTTCAGGATGCCCTGGTACCAGACGGTGGTCAGGAGGAGGTTGGCGAAGTCGTCGAGCAGGCCTACCTCGAAGGCGCTCTCGCCCGGGACCTGCCAGCCCGTGGGATAACCCTTCACGCAGGTGCCTCGCGAGATGGCGCCGTGGATGGTCTGGGGCACCTTCTTGGTCGAGAGCGTGCGCGCGCCGAGCCCGAGGCGACCGCCCTCCGGCGTGAAGTTCAGCGACCAGATGCCGGTCTCGAGGGTCAGGCTGATGGGATCCATGCCCGGCAGCGGCGCGTCGAGCTCGAGGGTCTCGGTGATCTCGAGGGCCTCGGTCAGCTCCTGGAGGATGTCGTCGAACATGGCGCCGACCTGATCCTCGATGAGATCCTCGATGGTGCCCGCGAAGATGTTGACCACGAAGTCGATGAGCCAGTCGAAGAGCCAGCCGAGGATCCCGTCGATGTCCACGTCGAGGGCCTGGAGCTCGATCTGCGGGTTCACGATAGCGAGGGTCGTCTGCCCGTTCTTCGCAGAAGCGAGCATGTCCACATCCATGATGATCACGCCGGCGCCGGCGGAGCCGCCGAAGTCCGGGCAGAGGTCGATGCCGAGCACCTTGCACTCCGCCTCGAGCTCGAGGTCGATCTTCAGGTTCTTCACCTTCATGTTCAGGTGTAGCCCTCCGTACATCGGCAAGAGGTTGAGCTGCGGCGGGTTGAAGGTGACCGACTTGAGCTGGAGCTCGTAGCCGAGGCCCACGTCCGTCCCGTTCGAGGCGCCGAGGGCCGCCCCGAGGTCCAGCCCGGCGGCGGTCATCTCGAGGATCGTGGCCAGATCGTCGGGGTGGGTCGGGTTGTGATCCCCATCGTCGATGAACTTGTCGTCGAGCCAGGTCTTGATGCTGTCGGGCACCGTCTCCGGCTGCGGGTCCATCGGCCAGTACAGCTCCGCGAAGTAAAAGCTCTGGAGGACGGCGGTCTCGAGGCCTTGCTCGTCGGTGGCGATCACCTCGATGACGTTCAGCCCCCACTTCGGGATCATGATGAGGGTCCAGGTGCCATCGTCGTGGATGTCGGCCTCCTGCCCATTGACGGTGACGCTGATCACCTCGGTGATCGTGTCGTTGGCGAGGCCCTCGATGGTCACCGAGGGTTTGGAGTTCTGGACCGTCGCGCCGCGCAGCGGGTGGGTGACCGTGATGCTCGGGGGCGCGCCGTCGATGTGGACCTCGATGGTGGTATCGATCGACGGCCAGTCCTCGAGGGAGACGGTGATCGTGAAGATTCCCTCCTCCTTGAAGAGGAGCGCGAGGGGCTGGGTCTCCTTCCAGAGGAAGGGATCCGCGTCCACCTCGAGGGGGGCGACCACCGCGTCCGGCACGGGGTTGTCGTACTGATCCCGGGCCGTGACCAGCACCTGCATCAGCTCATAGGTGGCGAAGAAGGGTTTGGGTGGCGAGAGCTCGGCCTCGAGGGCCACCGGCACGTCGGGCAGGACCTCCAGGATGGCCGGATCCAGCACGAAGAGCGTCCAGTCGAGGGCCTGGGGCACACACTTCACCGCGTACTTGCCCGTGATGGTGCCCGTGACGCTCAGCCCCTGGAGCGTGAGGTTGGCGGGCATGTCGACGGCCATCGGCAGGTCGGGCACCAGGTTGCCCCACTTGTCCTCGGCGCGGCAGGTCAGGCTCGTGGTGTGGCCGGCGACGATCTGGTCGTCGCCGAGGATCGCCACGATGCGATAGGGTTGGCCGTGCTCGACGGTGACCCCCGCTGGGCTCTCGTCGATCGTGCCGTCGAACTGGGCGCAGGTGACCTCGTAGGTGCCCACCGTCACCCCCTTCACGATGCCGTTGGCCTCGAGCAGGCCGCCCTCGATGCCGGGGTCGGAGCCTCCGGGAGCGACGAGGATGTCCCACTGATCCTCGATGATGTTGCCGTACTCGTCCTCCCCCTCGCAGAGGACGACGCCCGTGGTGCCGGCCGCGAGGAGGTCAGGCTCCACGGTCGTCTCGACGGAGAGGGCGGCGGAGGGATGGACGTGGATCTTCGCCGGGGTGGGGTCGATCCAGCTCGTCTCTGTGAGGATGCAGCGGACCTGGTACTCGCCGGCGGACTTCAGGGTCAGGACGTCTCCGTCGATCTCCGGCTCGTGGAGCAGCTCGTCGGGCTGGGAGTAGAGCTCCCAGTGGGTCTCGGGCGCGTCCTGGCTCACGGCGAGGCCCTCCACGTTGCACGTCACCTCGACGAGCTGCCCGGCGGAGGGGCCGGGGTCGGAGACCGCCGTGTTCACCGTCAGCTCGTCGATGGGCGTGGGGGTCGGCGCCGTCGGGGCGCTGGGCTCGGGCGTGGCCTCGGTCGCGGAGCTCTCCGCGCCGCCGGGATCGCTCTCCGAGACGACGGGCTCCTGGGTCGTGCCCTCAGTAGCGTTGGAGCAGCCCGCGGATACGAGGACTCCCGTCGAGATCGCCACGAGGCAGGGGAGGGTGAGCAGGCGGAGGGCGTTCACGGTAGACCTGGGTCGGGTGGCGTGAGGATGCGGGAGTATACGCCTCGCTTCCCGGTGGCCTCAACGATGGGGATGGGGTACCGATGGGGCCCCGAAACCCTCCGTCCCAGACCTCCCCTCCCCGTGGTTGCGATGGCCCTACCCGAAGCCGACGCCGAGCCGGCCGCACCTCGCCGGCTGGATGCCCGGACCCGCGCCCTGCTCGAGGCCCTCAACGCGCCGCAGCGGCGGGCCGTGGAGCATCGCGGATCGCCGCTCCTCCTGTTGGCGGGGGCGGGCAGCGGCAAGACTCGCGTCATCACGGTGCGCATCGCGCACCTCATCGCCACGGGCACCCCGGCGGACAAGATCCTCGCCCTGACCTTCACCAACAAGGCCGCCGCCGAGATGCAGGAGCGGGTGGCGGGCCTCGTGGGCGAGGAGCGAGCGGACGCCTTGACGATCGGCACCTTCCACAGCCTCGGCCGCCGCATCGTCAACCGCGAGGCCAAGGCCCTCGGCCTCCGCCCCCCGGCGATCCTCATCGACGCCAACGACCAGGCGGTGGCGATCCGCCAATGCCTCAAGAGCCTCCGCCTCGATCCCCGCCGCCACGAGGCCAGGGGCCTGCTCCAGTCGATCTCCAATGTGCGCAACCTCGGCCTCGGCCCCGAGGAGGTGCGGGAGCAGCCAGGGCAGAAGCTCATCGCCCAGATCTACGCGGCCTACACCGAGTGGAAGGGCGCCCACCGGGTCGTGGACTTCGACGACCTCATCCTCCTTCCGCGCGCTCTCCTGCTCGGCGACCTCGAGGCGAGGGCGCGCTGGCAGGGGCGCTACGACCACGTGCTCGTCGACGAGTACCAGGATACCAACGCCGTGCAGCTCGATCTGGTGCGCCTCCTGAGCGAGGAGCATCGCAACCTCACGGTGGTGGGCGACGACGATCAGAGCATCTATGGCTGGCGCGGAGCCCAGGTGGAGAACATCCTGCGCTTCGAGACCCACTTCGCCGACGCCCGCACCCTGGCCCTCGAGCAGAACTACCGCTCCACGGGCCACATCCTGGGCGCCGCCAACGCGGTCATCGCCAAGAACGTGGCCCGAAAAGCCAAGCGGCTGTGGACCGATGCGGGGGAGGGCGAGAAGGTGCGGGTGGTCCGGGCCAAGGATCCGATGGGCGAGGCGCGCTACATCGCCGCTCAGATCCACGATCAGCACCACCAGCACCACGTCGCCTGGTCCGATATGGGCATCCTCTTCCGCGCCAAGAGCCAGGCGGCCCCCCTCGAGGAGGCGCTGCGAGTAGCCGGGGTTCCCTATAGCCTCGCGGGGGCCTTCGCGTTCTATGACCGCAAGGAGATCAAGGACATCCTGGCCTACCTGCGCCTCGTGGCGGTGCCCCACGACCGGGCTGCCTTCGTCCGGGTGGTGAACTTCCCGCAGCGGGGCATCGGGCCCAAGCGCCTCGAGGGCCTGTTGGCCTTGAGCGATCGGCTCGGGGGTACGGCGCTCGAAGCCTGCGCGCGGGCGGACGAGGTGGCGGGGATCCAGAAGAAGGAGGCGGGGGCGCTGCGCTTCTTCGAGACCGTGGTGGCGCGTGCGCGTGCGCTGTCGGAGGCGGGTCGGCCCCACGAGGACGTGACCCGCTTCCTGCTCGACAAGCTGGAGATCCGCAAGGCCTGGATCCGCGATCCCACCGAGGGTCCGGGCGGTCAGGGACGCTGGAAGAACGCCCAGCGCCTGCTGGAGTCGATGGAGCGATGGTCGCGGCGGAACCCTCGCCGCGGGCTCAAGGAGTGGCTCGATGCGGTGACCCTCGATGCGCAGGATGCGGACAGCGAGGAGGACAAGGACGCCGTGAGCCTGCTCTCGATCCACCGGGCCAAGGGGCTCGAGTGGCCCGTGGTCTTCGTGGTGGGCTGCGCCGAGGGTCTGCTGCCCCACCAGCGCACCCTGGACGAGGGGGCGGACCTGTCCGAGGAGCGGCGCCTCTTCTACGTGGCGGCGACCCGGGCGAGGGAGCACCTGTACCTGACCCGCACCACGACCCGCCGCACCCGCACGGGCCCGGAGCCGGCCCGCCCCTCGCGCTTCCTGTCCGATGTGCCCGAGGGCCATCGCGTCGGCATCGACCGCACCCGCGGGGGGGGCCGCCCCGACCAGGACCAGACCCGGGCGAGAATGGCCGCGCTCCTCGATCGGTTGGGAGG
>CAZEHU010000148.1:5955-6695 GCA_964511605.1 uncultured Myxococcales bacterium | reverse complement strand
CCGCCGCGATCGCGGACGCTTCGCCGGCTGCCACTCGCACCGACATGGAAGGGCACCAGGCCGATGCCGCGCCCTCGCGGACCGAGCAGTCCCGGGCTATCACCGACAAGAACCAGGCGGTGCCGGGTGAGGACGCGGCCGCGCCCGCGCGTCCCGGCTCGGACAAGATCACCTCACGGAACCGCGCCATCGGCGATCACGAGATGGTGCACGTCGTCATCGCGGATCAGGATCGAGTGATCCGCGATCTGCTCAGCTACCACCTTGGCAAGGTGGGGTGGCGGGTGACGGCCTGTGCCGATGGGGAGGAGGCCGAGGAGACGATCCGGCGGGTCCGCCCCCACATCGCGCTCCTCGACGCGAACCTGCCCTTCCGCAACGCCTACGAGATCATTCGCGCGGCCAAGACGGTGGACAACGGCAGCTCCCCGACCCGCTACGTGATGCTCAGCTCCCAGAGTCAGGACGAGAACCAGGTCAAGGCCTTCTCCATCGGCACCGACGAGTTCATCGCCAAGCCCCTGAACCCCGAGGTGGTGGTCACCCGCCTGCGCCGACTCCTCGGCGCGGGCTGAAGGGGCCGGACTCTCCATGAGCGATTGGCTGATCAGCGCACAGCAGGACCCCTTCTTCGTCTTCTTGTGGTTGGCGATCCTCGTCGAGGTGGCGCTCCTCAGCCCGCAATTCCTGTGGCTGTGGATCCGCAGCATGGTGGACGCCCACCACATGCGGCAGAAGAG
>CAZEHU010000148.1:0-5945 GCA_964511605.1 uncultured Myxococcales bacterium | reverse complement strand
GAGGAAGTTCGAGGAGGAGCTGGGCATCCGCCTCTTCCCGGTCCTCGAGGACGACGAGGCCCGCCGCACCTGGGTCCGCGACGCGCGTGGGTATCCGGAGCGCGTGGTCCGGGAGCACCTGGTGCCGGTCATCCTCTCGACCACCGGACCCTACCGGGATCGCCTCCAGGCCCTGTACACCGAGCTCGGCTTCCTCGACCTCGATCTGTCCAACCTGCGCTCGCGCTTCTGGGTCGTCCGCATGAGGGCCCTGAGGAACCTCAGCGTGGTGGCCACCCCCGAGCATCGAGATCGACTGCTCGAGATGCGGCGCGATCACCCCTCGATCCGGATCCTGGCCGCCCAGATCATCGCACGGGTCGGATCCGCGGACGACGTGGTGGGCATCCTGGAGAGCTGGCGCATCGCCCGGCGCCTGCACGCCCACCCGGTGCGCATGCTGGTGGACTCGATGCCCATCGAGGAGCTCCGGCGCCTGATGGCCCACTGGGAGCGCTTCGAGGACGACGACATCCGCAAGATCCTCCTCGATGCGACGGCGACCCGGGATCCCGGGGCGGTCGCGCCCTACGTGAGCTCGGCGGTCCAGGATCCCAACATGGAGGTGCGGATCGGCGCCGCCCGCGCCCTGTCGCGCCTGCCGGCGGATGAGAGCATCATGCTCCTCAGGGATCTCCTCGGTGACGAACAGTGGCCCGTGCGCAACGCGGCCGCCCAGTCCCTGGGTGCGCTCCGCACGGAGCGGGCCATCGAGCCCCTGCGCTCCGCCCTCGGCGATCGCCAATACTGGGTTCGCCACAACGCAGCCAAGGCCCTCGCGGGGCTCGGTGACAGCGGTGTGGAGACCCTCCGGCGGGTCGCCGCCCATGACGAGGATCGGTACGCGCGCGACGCCGCGGCCGAGTTCCTCGGTGGGCTCGCGACGGCGGGGGCGACCGCGTGAGCAGCGCCAATATCTGGATCGACCTGATGGTCGTGACCTACTTCCTCGGCCTCAACGTCACCTATGGGGTCTTCCTGCTCCTGAGCGCCATCGAGCTCGCGCGCACCCAGGCCGTGCGCATGCCGGAGCTCGACAACGCCAACCTGGCGCAGGACTCCACCCCCCCGGTGACCATCATCGCCCCAGCCTACAACGAGGAGACCAGCATCGTGCATTCGGTGCGGGCGCTCCTGCAGCAGGAGTACCCCCACTTCGAGGTGGTGGTGGTCAACGACGGATCGGAGGATCGCACCTTCGAGCTGCTCGTCAGCCGCTTCGAGCTCGTGCCCGTGGAGCGTACATCGCGCATCGTGCTCGATACCGAGGAGGTGCGGGCGGTCTATCGCTCGCGGGTCGACGAACGCCTCATCGTCCTCGACAAGGCCAACGGCGGAAAGGCCGACGCGCTCAACGCCGGCCTGAACGTCTGCCGCACGCCGCTGGTCTGCTGCGTCGACGCGGACAGCCTCATCGATCGGCGAGCCCTGTTGCGCCTGGCGATGCCGTTTTCCTTCTCAGCGGGCCACGTGGTCGCCGCCGGCGGGACGATCCGCCTCGCCAACGGGGCGGTGGTCAAGGATGGCGTGATCCGCAGCATCGAGGTGCCCAAGAGCTGGCTCGCCCGCTTCCAGATCATCGAGTACCTCCGGGCATTCCTCTTCGCGCGGCTGGGCCTCAACCGCATGGGCGGCAACCTGATCATCTCCGGGGCCCTCGGCCTGTTCGAGAAGGACGTCCTCGTGAAGATCGGGGGCTATCGCGACGACACCGTCGGCGAGGACATGGAGCTCATCGTGCGGCTGCATCGCTACATGCGGCACGAGAAGGAGCCCTACGAGATCACCTTCATCCCGGATCCGGTCTGCTATACCGAGGCCCCGGAGGAGGTGCGGGTGCTCGGCCGGCAGCGGGATCGCTGGCAGCGCGGGCTCCTCGACAGCCTGTGGCGGCATCGCCACATGTGCCTCAACCCCCGCTACGGGATCATCGGCCTCATCACGTTCCCGATCTTCGTGCTCTTCGAGCTCCTCGGCCCGGTGGTCGAGCTCTTCGGATACTGTTGGTTCCTCCTGGCCGTCATCCTCGGCCGGGTCGATCCGCCGGCGGCGATCCTCTTCTTCCTGGTCGCTTTCCTGCTCGGGCTCCTGCTCTCGTTCCAGGCGCTCATCCTCGACGATCTCAGCTTCCGCCCCTACCAGGGCGTCAAGTCACGCATCCAACTGGTGATAGCGGCGTGCCTCGAGAACTTCGGCTATCGCCAGATCCTCCTCTTCTACCGCTTCATCGGCATGGTGAAGCACATCTTCGGCAGACGCTCATGGGGAAAGATGGAAAGGAAAGGGTTCAGGAGCCAGGAAGCAAGGCAGACCGCATAGGCTGCCTGATCGTCCTCATTCCGCTCCTGCTCCTTCTGACCAGCCCGTTGACGGTCTGGTGGTGGCTCGATCCGCCCGAGTGGAAGGTCCTGCTCGTCGACAAGACCGTCCCGCACGAGGACTACCGCGAGCACGCCGGGGTCGTCTGGACCCTGAACCACGCGAAGGTCAAACCGCCCCACGAGGATCGGGATCACTGGAGCGTCGTCGAGGACTACATCGGCTACTACCCCCATCGCCAGGACGACGAGGGCCACGCCTACGGGGAGGAGCTGTCTCGGGACCACCTCGAGGGCATGAACCTGCTCTATCTCGCCGACGGGTATGGCGTGTACACCGCGGACTACAAGTCGGAAGACGCCCCCCGTACGGCGCTGGACTACTCCAAGGAGATCTACGGCGGCTACTCGTACGCGGAAGCCGTGGTGGTCCACGAGTTCATCCAGAGCGGCGGCGCCGTCATCGGGGAGTTCAATACCTTCGCCGATCCCACCGAGGGCGCAGCCCGCACCCTGCTCGAGGACATCTTCGGCGCCCGTTGGACCGGCTGGGCCGGGCGCTACTTCACCGATCTCGCCAACCGCGACGAGGTGCCGCGCTGGGCCCGCCGGCACTGGAAGAAGCACTACGGCTACGAGTGGGACTTCATCGGGCCGGGTTTCCTCTTCGCGCACGCCGATACGCGGGTCTTCGTGCTCGAGCTCGACAAGGACGTGGGCCATCGGGGCTTCCGCATCGTCGATCTGGAGGATCGGGATCCCATCATGGAGGGGGTCTACGGCAACGTGCCCTTCCGCTTCTGGTTCGACATCGTGCAGCCCACGGTGCAGGCCGAGGTGCTCGCCTCCTACCACCTCCATGTCACGCCCCGCGGCCGGAACATCCTCGGGGAATTCGGTCTGTCCAATACCTTCCCGGCGGTGGTTCGCGCGAGCCGGGACCCCATCCGGCTCTACTTCTGCGGGGACTTCGCCGACAACGACATGGATCGGGGGCCCCACTTCCTGGCCGGCTGGGCGGGCTTCCGTCGCTGGGGGCGCTTCGCGGAGCGCCTGGAGAACCAGAGCGCCTTCTTCTGGGAGTTCTACGTACCGCTGATGATGAACGTCTACCGAAGCCTCGATCCACCGAAGGTGAGGGCCTCCACCACCCCGCCGGTCGACCCAGCGGCGGGGGAGGCCCCCGACGCCGCCGCGGCCGCCGCGCCGCCGGCAGGGGGCTGAGCGATGGGCGCAGCTCTCGCGACCGCAGCCCTCGCGGGCCTCCTGCTCGGCCCCGCACCCGGTGTGGGCAAGGGACAGATCCCGCGCCCCGGGCAGCCCCCGGAGGCCGACGAGGGCGAGGCCCCCTCCAAGGGCGAGGGGGAGGGCGCGGCCGAAGGCGAGGCCCCAGAGGAGCTCGGTCCTGTGCACTGCCGTCGCTCGGCCGAGCACCTCGCGGCCGGCCGCCTCGAGGCCGCCGAGGCCGTGGCCCGTGCCTGCCTCGCCACCGAACCCGAGGAGCGCGAGGAGCGGACCCAGCTCTTCGTGCTCGCCCGTGCCCTGGCCAGCTCCGAGCGCCACGAGGAGGCCCTCGAGGTGGTGGACGTCGCCCTGACGCGCCGCCCCCGGGATGCGGAGTTCACCCTGCATCGGGTGCGCCTGCTCGCCTGGATGGGACGCCTCGACGAGGCGGAGGCGGCCCTCGAGGCCGTGCCCGCGGGGGCTCTCGACAGCGCAGAAGGCATGGCCCTCGCGGGGGACGTCGCGTACTGGAGGGGAGAGCACGAGGAGGCAGCGGCGCGCTACGCCCGCTCCCTGGAGAGGCGACCGGATGATGCCCGCATCCTCACGAATCGGGCGGTCTGCATGCGATCCCTCGGGCGCGACAGGGAGGCCCTCCTGCTCGCCGCCGCCGCCCTCGAGGTGGACCCGGAGCACGAGGCCGCTCGGCGCCTCCTGCGCATCCTATCCCTGCGGGGCGACCTCTGTCCCGAGGCCCGTGAGGCCCGCGAGGCCAAGGTCTTCGACAAGGCCGAGCGTGTGGCGCGGGCCTGCGTGCGCGACGAGGCGGACTGGCCCGCCCACTGGGTCGAGCTGGGCCGCGTGCTCTCTGGCAAGGGCGAGCACGACCTGGCGGTCGGCTGGCTCGAGCGCGCGGTGGCCGCGGCGCCGGAGGACTCCGAGCTGCGGGTCGAGCTGGCGAGGGTCGCGGCCTGGGGCGGCCAGCATCAGCGCGCCTCCGACGAGCTCGAGGCCCTGCCCCCCGAGATCTGGGAGCGCATGGACGTCCTGCGGCTCGCGGCGGACGTCGCGTTCTGGGCCGGCCACTACCCCTGGGCTGTCGAGCGCTACACCCTCGTCCTCGATCAGGAGCCCCGCGATGCCGGCGCGGTGCGAAACCGCGCCATCGCTCGTATGAAGTCCGGCGACCGGCCCGGTGCCCTCGCCGACTGGGACTTCCTGTGCACCCTGACGCCGGACGATCCAAGAGCCTGCCAGGAGCTCTCCCTGGCCGAGGACACGGCGCCTCGCTACCGCTTCATCCTGAACCCGACCTGGACGTACATCGACGTCCTCGACGACTGGTATGACGTCAATGCTTCCTTGAGCGCGGCGGTCACGCCCGAGCTCGACCTCGGCGTCACGTTCACCTACCTCCATCGCCACCTGGCGTTCCCGCCGCGCTCCGGCAGCGACGTGGGCTTCGGGGCCTTCGGGATCTGGAAGGCCAGCGAGCTCTGGTCCTGGAACGTGGGGGTCAAGGCCGCACCGAAGGCCGGCTTCACCGCGGGATTCCAGGCGTGGATCGAGCCTCGTTATCAGGTCAACGACGAGCTCCAGCTCCAGCTCAAGTACTGGTACCTGCTGTTCGGAGGCGGCGGCGCCCATGTGATCAACCCCTCCCTCGTCTGGACCCCGGATCCCTGGAAGCTCACGGTCCGCTACTACTTCACCGCCTCCCCGACGCCGCTCGGCCACTCCGCGTGGTTCAGCCTGGGCCGTGAGATCCTGGCCCCCTTCAGCGCCTTCGTGGGGGCCGGGGTCGGCAACCGCACCGACTACATCGCCGCGAACGACCTGGATGTGGACTTCCACTGGCTCCTGATGGCCGGCGTCGACGTCGCGGTGACCGATCGTCACAAGCTCGGCCTCCACTACACCTTCCGGGAGGAGCGGGAGAGCGCCCGCATCCTGCAGCGGCACGAGCTGGGGCTCGTGTGGCACGCCCGCTTCTGAGCGTCGCGCCGGCGATCAGGGCCGCGCTCGCTCTCCTCGCTCTGGCGGCCTGGGTCGGAGCCTGCGGATCCACCGGCTTCTCAGGGGACGATGGGGGGACGGGCTCGGCGGGCGGCGACGGGTCCGGGCCGACGCCGAGCGGTCGAGACGGCACGCAAGGGACATCGTCGGACGGCACCGACCCCTCGCGAGACCAGCCCCAGGACCTACCGGATGGCTGCGATCTCGACGCCGACCTCCAGCCCTGGGAGTTCCTCGCCGACGCCGCGGGCCTCCACCGCCGCCCGCCCGGCGGCGAGTGGGAGAGCTTCTTCCGCATGGGCGTCAACCTCGGCCCCACCGTGCCGGGCTCGCTGCCCGGGGAGCTCG
>CAZEHU010000147.1:0-6696 GCA_964511605.1 uncultured Myxococcales bacterium | reverse complement strand
GCCCCGCGCAAGGCACCAGGAGTGCTGGACTGCGATTACTCCGACAGCCTCCTAGGTGTTAGAACCTGAGCGCCACCACAGGCAGGAGGATCCTCTTCCTCTGCGCTGGCGCCCGCCACGCGCCCTGGTAGACGCCACGGAGCCGGCTCCGGTACCCGCCGTGGCGTGCGCGGAGCGCGGACCAGGCCGCGTTGCCACTGCGAAGGCGTGAGATGCCGAAGCCGAGATGGGTCACGACGATGCCGAGGGTGAGGAGGGTGCTGGGCAGCATGTCCTCGTTGATGGAGCTCGGATCCATCAGGTCGAACAGGCTCAGGGCGAAGACCGTGCCGTAGCCGATGAGGGTTCGGCCGCGGCCGACGTCCCAGCCGGCCTCGAACGCATCGTGCAGGGCGCGAGGGTCGGCGCCACGGGGGCGCCCCCGCTCCGCGGCGGCGGAGGAGAGCATGCCGGGGATGAGCTGGGCGAGGCCGACCCCGGCGAAGACGCCGCCGATCACCATGAAGAGATCCCCGAAGAGCTGATCGTCGTTGCTCTGGGCGATCAAGATGAAGAGCAGGCCTATCCCCGTGTACAGGCCACCGTAGATCTTGAGGGGGCCCGCGCGACCTCCCCCCCGTCCGGCGTCGTAGGCGGCCCGGAGGTCGTAGCGGTCGACGGGGCTCGGCTCCTCGATCACGTCGCGTGGCCCCGGCGGCGGGAGCGGACTGGCAGCGGGCTCCTCGCTCGCCCCGCCATCGGGCGCCTCGGGCGTCGCCACCCCCTCGGCCTCCGCGGCCTCGCGGGCCGCGGCCTCCTCCTCGAGGCGCTTCAGCTTCTCGAGGCTGTCTCGCGTATCGACGGGGGGTGGGCTCTGGGTGGAGGCCAGCACACCGAGCATCATCACCGCGGCGGCAACCCAAGAGCTCATCGATCCAGTATGGCACCGGTCGCCTCAGAAGTGCCAGGGGAAGCGGGAGAAGTCCTGGGGGCGCTTGTCCACGAAGGCCTCCCGGCCCTCCCTCGCCTCCTCGGTGCCGTAGGCCAACCTCGTGGCCTCCCCCGCGAAGAGCTGCTGGCCCACGAGGCCATCGTCGATGAGGTTGAAGCCGAACTTGAGCATGCGCATGGCCGTCGGGCTCTTGCGGTTGATCTCCCCCGCCCACTCGAGGGCCACCCCCTCGAGCTCCGCGTGGGGCACCGAAGCGTTCGCCATCCCCATCGCCACGGCCTCCTGAGCCGTGTAGTCACGTCCAAGGAAGAAGACCTCACGGGCGCGCTTCTGACCCACCATGCGGGCGAGGTAAGCGGAGCCAAAGCCGCTGTCGAAGCTGGCCACGTCCGGGTCGGTCTGCTTGAAGCGCGCGTGCTCCTGGCTCGCGAGGGTCAGGTCGCAGACCACATGGAGGCTGTGGCCGCCGCCCACGGCCCACCCCGGCACCACGGCGATGACGATCTTGGGAAGGAAGCGGATGAGGCGCTGCACCTCCAGGATGTGCAGGCGCCCGAGGCGGCCTGGATCGATGCTCTCCCGGCCCGAGTCCTCCGCGTACTTGTAGCCGTCGGCCCCGCGGATGCGCTGGTCGCCGCCCGAGGAGAACGCCCATCCCCCATCCTTCGTGCTCGGGCCGTTGCCCGTGAGGAGCACGCAGCCCACGTCGCTCCACTGCCGAGCGTGGTCGAGGGTGCGGTAGAGCTCGTCCACCGTCTGCGGACGGAAGGCGTTCCGGCAGTCGGGCCGATCGAAGGCGATGCGCACCGTGCCCTGGTCGATCGCCCGGTGGTAGGTGATATCGCCCAGGCCCTCGAAGCCCTGAACGAGCCGCCAGCGCTCGGCGTCGAAGATCGCGGAGACCATGGAGTCCTCCTCGGGGCCGTCCGGCCCCCGGGTTCACGCTCGGCAGGCAGCGATGGGCACGAAGGAGCGCATCGCCCGTCCTACTCGACGATCAAGACAGGCAGCACGGCTGCGGCGGCGACGGAGGCGCCAGCGTAGATACGGGCCACCATGAGCGGCGCATGATCGCCGCCCTGCACGAAGTTCAGGGCATGGAACGCCGAGCTCCAGCGAGCCTCGCCGTCGTCTCCCAGCTCCGGCTCGTCCTCCCAGGTCTCGAGGACCTTGGTCGCGGTGCCGAGCGTGACCTTGGTGATCGCCTCGATGTCGCCCTCCACCCCCACCTCCAGCGTGTGGGTGCCGCTGAGGGTCTGCCCCGGCTGGAGCGCAGTGCAGCCGGCGCCCGTGCAAGAGCGGATTGCGACGCTCAGCTCGGGCGCGAGCCAGTCGAGGGTGACGCTCGCGCTGCTCGCGGCCGTTCGCCCGATGCCATCCTCCGCCTCGACGGTGAGGGTGTGGCTGCCCTCCGAGAGTGAGAGCGCCCCGAGGTTCACGTTCAAGAGGGCGGGCCCACCGGGGACGGCCGGGCCGAGCTCCTCGCCCTCCCAGTCCACCTTCAGGTCGCCATCGACGTGCAGGCGCACGATCTCGAGGGAGAAGTCGTCTCCGGCGGTGAACGCCAGGCCGCTCGAGGGCGCGAGCACCGAGCCGCTCGTCACGGACAGCAGGGTCGCCCAGGGCGCGTGATCGACGAAGACCGGCACGGACGCCGATCCCTCCGTGCCGGTCGCGTCGAGCGCGACCGCGCTCACCTCGATCGTGCCGCTCGGCGAGCCGGTGAGATTCAGGGTGCCCGACCACGGCGGCCCCTCGGCGACCACGTCGGCGGCGCCGGGTGCCTCGAGGCGTACGGTGAAGACCTCGCTGGCGTCGCTGGCCTCCGCGCTGAGGGTGACCTGATCGTCGTGGATCTCCGTGCCAGCCGCAGGCGCGAGGATCGTGACGGCGGGCACGTCCTGATCCACGCGCATCAGGAGGAAGATCGTGCGCTCGTCCCCGAGCGTGTCCACGGCGGTCGCCGAGATGTTCAGAGGGCCGGGGGCCTCCGCCGTCGTATCCCAGTCGACCTGCCAGGGCTGCGAGGTGGCGGTGCCGATGGGGCCGCCATCGGAGACGAAGCGCACCTCGCTGATGCCTTGAGGATCCTTGGCGCTGACCAGGAGCGGGACCGTGCCGGTCACCCAGGCCGTGGCCGCCGGGTTCAACCACGAGACCTCCGGCGCAGACCCCGAGGCCTCTGACGTCGTTCCTCCGGGGACGATATCCGCGAGCGCGAGCGCGTCGTCCTCGGGGGCGACGGTCTGCACCTCCCCGCCTCCGACGTCCCCGCCCCCGGCGCCGCTGCTTCCGCCCCCGCTCCCCCCGCCGGGAGCGGAGCAGGCGCCCAGGAAGAGACCCAGTACCGCAACGAGCGGAAGGGGAGAGGGTCCGAGCGGTGTACGACTGGCTCCTACCACCCCCCCTCCCTACTGCACGCCGGAGGCTCAGGCAATCGCCCTCTGGAGCGCCCCGCGGAGCGCGCGGGCGCCCGCCCACTCGAGGCCGAGCCAGGTCGTCAGCCCGAGCAGGGCCACCACCAGGCTGGGCATGCCGCCGACGGAGACCGCGAGGGTCGGCAGCGCCCAGAGACCGAGGCAGGTCCAGACGCTGAACCAGGATGCGGTCAGGGCAAGGACCGCGGCTTGCCCCTCGGCCACCTCGCGTACCCAGGCGCCGAGGAGGAGGCCCACCACAAAGAGGATCACCACCAGGCAGGTCCCGATCCGCACCATCGGCCAGACGGGGGAAGAGCCCAGCTCCCCACGCCGCGGATCGGCAGGATCGTACAGGACCCGGCTCCCCTCCCGATGCTCCTCGAGCCAGCGGAGCGCCGTCCCTCGAGAGACGTGGATGCCGGCGTCGAGACGCGCCCGCTGCTCGCGGCCCGCGGCCTGCCAGGTCGTGTCCACATAGAGGCGGTGAACGACCCGATCCAGCTCGACGAGCTCCTCGATGTGGGCCTCTCCGAGCCGCGCCGGTGCCTCGGCCCAGCCCAACCTCTCGAGCTCCGGAGCGCTCGTGATCACCAACCCCGCGGCCCCGACGCCGTGCAGCAGCACGACGAGGAGGAGCTCGACGCTGGGCCAACAGAGCGCCCGCTTCATGGCGCGGTCTGCCCTTGCTCCATCTCCACGTGCCAGCGGATCGCCTCGCCGAGGAGCTGGGTGGCGGTGGGCCGCCTCTCGTGGTCTCGAGAGACGTGGACCCAGCGGATCAGGCCCTCGCGGTCTACGAGGAAGGCCCCCGAGGCCGCGACCTTGTGGTGGGTGCGTCCCGACCAGGCCTCGAGATCCTGGCCCTGCTCCCGGTACGCCGTGAGCGTCGCCGGGTCCAGCTCGAGGGTGATCCCGAACGCGTCGTGCATCGAGTGATCCGGATCCGACCACATCGGGAAGGGGATCTCGTAGTGGTCGCCGGCCTTGGCGGCCCCCTCCACGCGATCGACGCTGACCCGGATCGGCGTCACGTCGACCTCCTCGAACCGCGCCGCCAGCTCGCCGAGCCGCTTGATCTGGAAGGTGCTGTACGGGCACCAGCCACCCCGGTAGAAGACGACCATCGCCGGCGCGATCTCGAGCAGCGCCTCACGATCCACCGGCTGCCCCTCCCTGTCGTGGCAGCGGTAGGGCTCCACCTCTTCGCCCTCGGCAGCCCCGAGCTCCCGCCGCCCCAGCGCGTCGGGCCCCAGCGTGTGCAGCGACCTCGGCTCAGCGAGGGTCGGATCGCCGAAGGGGATCGTGGAGGTCTGCGCCCCCGCGGTCGAGGCGGCGGAGGTCTCGGCGCCGGAGGGCGCCTCCAGCGCCCGTGGAGGTCCGGCAGCGTCGAGCCCGATGGTCTCGGTGGGTGCGCTCGCGGGGGCCGTGGCCGGCGGATCCTGGCACGTGCCGTAGCCCGCACCGAGCAGTCCCGCGGGGATCGCGGCCAGCGCGGCGATCAGGAAGAAGCGTGCTCTCATCATCCTCCTCGAGGTCGAGATGGGGGGCGAGGCGCTCCCGCGAGCGCCCAGGCCGCGAGCTATGGTACCTTGTCTGCATCGTGCTGCATTCAGGGAGGGATGTAATGCATCCAGGGAGTGATCGACGTCGCGCCGCGAATCTGCCGCGCTTCGCCAGCCCGGTGGAGCTCGACGAGGCGACCGCGCGCCAGCAGGCGGACGTGGTGGCTTTCATCATGGCCTTGTGCCGGGCCATGCTCCAGCAGACCTACTACGCCCCCGACCACCCCCAGGTGGGCAGAGCCATCGACGAGGCCCACGAGGCCCTCGTGGCCATCGCCGATCATCGGAAGGCGGTGGGGCTGCTCGCGAACGCGTGGCGGGAGCGCGCCTCGATCACGATCGAGAGCGCCTTCGCCGAGCCGGTCCCCCTCACCGCCATCGTGCACGGCATCACGGGCCAGCAGTACACGGAGAAGCTCTACGACTTCTGCCTGCGGGCCAGGGTGGTGGACTTCGTCATCCGCACCAGCACGGAGCGCGAGGAATTCGCTCGCTTCCTGCGCGCCTTCCTGCACCACCAGGCGAGCCTCGAGGGGAGCGAGGGCGGCGAAGCCATCGAGGTGCGCTTCAACGAGCGCCTCGTCGCCGAGGGCATCCACCACGTCGCCGCCCTCACCGAGGACGAGCTCGTGGAGACCCGCGGGGTCCTTCCGTGGCGCATCCGCCTCGCCCTGACGCGCCTGGGTCGCGACCTCCGCGCGCTGCCGATGCTGCAGGACGCGAGCGACGCTACCATCGAGGAGCTCAAGGTGGAGGTGCTGCGGGACATCCTCCGCCCGCTGACCAGCGAGATCTTCCTCCTCCAGCTCTTCGCCAACCTGGACCTGATCGCCGCGACGGTGCCCGGCCGAACCCAGGCGGCCCTCGAGCGCGAGCTCGTCGAGGCGCTCACCTCCGCTCGCCTCCGCACCTTGGCCCGTGCCCTCCTGCATGCGATGCAAGCCGACGATGAGGGCGCCTTGGGCGAGCTGCTCGGTGCCGAGGTGGCTCCGGACCTCCGAGCCATGCTCGAGCGCCAGCTCGGCCAGGTGGGGGGACGTCTGGCGGATGGGCCCGACGCCGAGACCGAGGAGGAGCTCCTCCGGACCCTCTTCGAGCAGGGGGTGCTTCCTCTGACCCGCCTGCCAGAGAGCCTGCAGATCCGGCTCCGCGTCGAGCGGTGGGCTCAGGCCTACCTCGCGGACTGGCGCGGCTTCCTCGGCCGCCTCGACTCCGTGACCTCGGGGGAGGTGTGGAGTCGGCACGGCGAGAGCCTCGCCGAGGCCCTGAACTGGCTGCTCGAGGAGGGCCACATCGTTCCCGCCGCTTACGGCCTCGCGGCGCTGGACCGCGCGCGGCGAGCCCGGCCAGGAGCAGAGGCCTTCGTCGGGCAGCAGGAGCGCGCCGCCCGGGCCCTCGAGCTGGCCCACGCGGAGGAGGTCGTGGGCCAGCTCTTCGAAGCCCTGCCCGGGGCCGAGGGCCCCGCGCGAGGCTTGGTGGTCGGCAGCCTTGCGGCCCTCTCAGAGGCCTCGCTGGGGCCGCTCCTCGGCCAGCTCGATGTGGGCGATGAGCAAGCGATGGGCTTGGCGATCGAGGTCCTCGGTGTCGTGGCCGAGCGGCAGCCCCACGCCCTGGTGGAGGCGGCGGGCACCCGCCGGCTGTCGCCCGAGGGGACCGTGCGCCTCCACACGATCCTCCGCGATGTCCCGGCCAGCGCGGCCCTCGGTGAGGTGCTCGCGCGTCAGTCCCGACACCCACGGCCGCTGGTGCGGAAGAGCGCTCTCGAGACCCTCGCTGCCACGCT
>CAZEHU010000146.1:0-6733 GCA_964511605.1 uncultured Myxococcales bacterium | reverse complement strand
CACGATGGCCTTCGTCGCCCGGGCCCTGGGCAGCTACGCCCTCCGCCATGCAGGCCTCCATGCCCTCGCTCGCCTCCGGCGCTCGGTCTTCCTCCACGTGCTAGGGCAGGGCCAGCGCTTCTTCGATCGGCGCACCACCGGCTCCCTGATGACCCGCACCACCACCGACGTGGAGGCGGTCTACGAGAGCCTCGCGTTCGGCGTCGTGACCCTCGTATCCGATACGCTGCTCATCGTCGGCATCTTCGCCGCGATGATGATCCTCGACTGGCAGCTCACCCTGGTCTCCCTGAGCTTCGCGCCGATCATCGTGCTGATCGTCGACCTGTTCCGCCGCCGCCTGCGGGTGCTCTCCCTCACGATCCGGAAGACCCTCAGCCGCCTCAACGGCTTCTTCGCCGAGCGCATCTACGGGATGACCACCCTGCAGCTCTCCGGGGCCGAGGAGGAGGCCCGCCAGACCTTCGCCCGCCACGCCTACGCGTACCTCGACGCCTACCGCCGCTCGAACTGGTGGGACGCCGGCCTGTACGCGATCATGGATGGGATGGGAGCCCTCGCGATCGGCCTCCTCCTCTGGTACGGCGCCGGGCGCTACGGCGAGGTCGACAGCGGGGTGACCCTCGGGCTGCTCGTGGCGTTCGTGGCGTACCTCCAGCAGATCTTCGGCCCCATCCGCGAGCTGTCCGGCCGCATCGCGACCCTGCAGCGCGCGGCCGCGGCCCTCGAGCGCATCTTCGGCCTGGTGGATACCGACGATCGGGTCCCGGACGGCGCAGTCCGCGCCGAGGCGGTGCGCGGCGAGCTGGTGCTCGAGGGGGTCCGCTTCCGCTACCGCGACGATCGCCCCCTGGTCCTCGACGGCGTCACCCTCCGGCTCGCCCCCGGCGAGGTGGTCGCGCTCGTCGGCGCCACCGGCAGCGGCAAGAGCACCCTCGGCAAGGTCCTCACGTGCATGTACGGCGGCTACGAGGGCTCGATCACCCTGGACGGACAAGAGCTCTCCTCGCTCCGACTCGAGGACGTGCGCCGCGCGGTGGCGGTGGTTCACCAGGACGTCTACCTCTTCGAGGCCTCGGTTCGCGACAACATCGCGCTCTGGTCCGAGGAGCTCGACGACGCTCGCGTGAGGCAGGCCCTCGAGCAGGCGAGGGCGGCCGCTTTCGTCGATGATCTGGAGGGAGGCTGGGAGCACATCATCACCGAGCGGGGTCAGAACCTGTCCGGCGGCCAGCGCCAGCTCCTCGCTATCGCGCGCGCCCTCGCGCGGGACACACCGGTCGTGGTGCTCGACGAGGCCACCGCCAGCGTCGACAGCCTCACCGAGCATCTCGTCGACGAGGCGGTGGCCACCCTGCTCGAGGAGCGCACGGTCCTCGTCATCGCCCACCGCCTGTCCACCATCCTCAAGGCCGATCGCATCCTGGTGATGCACCACGGCCAGGTGGTCGAGGAGGGCACCCACGAGGAGCTCCTCGCCCGCGGCGGGCGCTACAGCGTGCTCGTCGAGGCGGGCTTCTCGCTCTGACCTCGGTCCCGGTTCCGGCTGGCCCGGCCCCTCCTTGTCGGTGCCGGGGTGCGCGGTCTATGGTCCGCTCCCCTCCACCTCTGCGGTCCCCGAGGTCAGCCGCCATGAGCCTCTCCGCCGTCCCGGCCTTCGACGACGCTCGCCTCGAGATCGCCGTCGATACCCTCAAGACCCTCGCGATGGACGCGGTCCAGAGGGCCAACTCCGGTCATCCGGGCATGCCGATGGGCGCAGCGGACTGCGCAGCGGTCCTGTGGACCCAGTTCCTGACGACCGATCCGGCGGCACCGCGTTTCCCGGACAGGGATCGCTTCGTGCTCTCCGCCGGCCACGGCTCGATGCTGCTCTACGGCCTCCTCCACCTCGCCGGCTTCGACCTGCCGCTCGAGGAGATCCTGCGCTTCCGGCAGCTCCACTCCAAGACGCCCGGCCACCCGGAGCACGGCCTCACCGAGGGTGTGGAGACCACCACCGGTCCTCTCGGCCAGGGCTTCGCCAACGGCGTGGGCATGGCGATGGCCGCAGACTACCTCGCGGCCTACTTCGATCGCCCCGGCTTCTCGCTGCTCGGCCATCGCATCTTCGCCATCTGCTCCGATGGCGACCTCATGGAGGGAATCAGCCACGAGGCGGCGAGCCTGGCGGGCCACCTCGGCCTCGGCCGCCTCGTCTACCTGTACGACGACAACCGCATCTCCATCGATGGCTCGACCGACCTCACCTATACGACCGACGTCACCGCTCGCTTCGAGGCCTACGGCTGGCACGTCCTCGATGTGGACGGCCACGATCGGCCCGCGGTGGCCGCGGCCCTCGCCGCCGGCATCGCTCAGGAGGAACGCCCGACGCTCATCCGCTGTCGCACCCACATCGGCCACGGCTCGCCGCACAAGCAGGACTCGGCTGCCAGCCACGGCAGCCCCCTCGGGGTCGAGGAGATCCGCCTCACCAAGGAGGGCATGGGTTGGGATCCCGACGCCCACTTCCTCGTGCCCGAGGAGGCCCGCGCCGCTTTCGAGGGCCTGCAGAAGCGCGGACGCGTCCGCCGCGCCACCTGGGAGACCACCATGGGCCGCTACCGTGCGGAGCATCCGGAGCTGGCCGCGCTCTGGGATCGCGTGCACACCGGAGATGGCCTGCCCGAGGATCTCGAGGCCCGCGTGCCCACCTTCACGGGCGACAAGGCTCAGGCCACGCGCGCTGCCAGTGGCAAGGTGATCGCGGCCCTCGCCGAGGCCCTGCCGCAGCTCTGGGGCGGGTCGGCCGATCTGGCAGGCTCCAACAAGACCCTCGTGGCCGGTGAGCCGCCCTTCTCCCGCGCGGACAAGGGAGGGCGAAACCTGCACTACGGCGTCCGCGAGCATGCCATGGGCGCCATCATGAACGGCATGGCCCTGTCGACCCCGATCATCCCCTATGGCGGGACCTTCCTTACGTTCTCGGACTACTTCCGGCCCTCCATCCGCCTCGCAGCCCTCATGGAGCAGCGGGCGATCTACGTCCTCAGCCACGACAGCATCTTCCTCGGCGAGGACGGCCCGACTCACCAGAGCGTCGAGCACGCGATGGCCCTCCGGCAGATCCCGGGCCTCCACGTGCTCCGCCCGGCCGATGCCCGCGAGACGGCGGCCTCCTGGCTGGCCGCGCTGCGCCGGACCTCGGGGCCGACGGCCCTGCTCCTCACGCGCCAGGGGGTGCCCGCGCTCGATGGCACGCGCGGAGGCCGCGCCATCGAGGGGGTCGAGCGGGGGGCCTACGTGGTCCACGAGACCGCGGGTGAGGGCCTGCCGGACCTGATCCTGCTGGGTACCGGCTCGGAGCTCCACCTCTGCACCCACGCCGCCCCGATCCTCGAGGCCGATGGCCACCGGGTGCGGGTCGTCTCGGTCCCCTCCCTGGAGCGCTTCCGTTCCCAGGAGCAGGCGTACCGCGAGACCATCCTGCCGGCCGCCTGCCCGCTGCGCGTGAGCGTCGAGGCGGGCCGCACCTCAGGCTGGGAGCCCCTCGTAGGGCCCCTCGGCGCCTCCATCGGCATCGACCGCTTCGGACTGAGCGCCCCGGCCGAAGAGCTGGCAGTCTTCTTCGGCCTCACAGTCGACAACGTCGTCGGAACGGCCCGTGACCTGTTCGATGGCTTCGCTGCGGCCTCCGAGGCGGCGATCGCCGCCCTCGAGGAGGCGCGCGCCCGCCTCGACGAGGCGGGCTCTTGAGCGTGGCTGGCGCCTTCCTGGCGATGAGCCTCGGTGCCGTGCCCTGGCAGGCGACGCCTCCCCCGGTCCCCGAGCCGTCCCGTGTGACCCGCGTCCTCGAGCTCGAGGCGATGACCGCGGTGGCCGCGGTCGCTCTCTGGCTCGAGGTGAGCGGCCCGATCGAGGGCGCAAGCGCCGCGCCGGGCCCACACGCGCGCACCCTGATCCTCCAGGACACGCCTCGCCGCATCGAGCGCTTCGAGGGCCTCCTCGCTCTCCTCGATGTGCCTGCGCAGACCGAGCTGCGAATCTACGTGAGGCCGGTGGTCCATCGCCTCGCCTCGGAGCTCGCGGCCCTGGTCAAGGAGACCTTCGGTACGCGCATCGCGGCGGCGGTGCCGCTCGACCCCTCCGATACCCTCGTCGTGAGGGCGCCGTGGGAGGTCTATCAGGAGATCGACCGCTTCCTCCGCCGGCTCGACCGTCCGTGAAGGGGGCCCGCGTTGTTCTGCTCTCGCTGGGTGTCGCCGCCGGATGCGGCGGGCTGAAGACCGCCGTCCGGCCAGATGCCCCTGCCCTGGGGGGGGTCGACCCGGCCCTGGTGCAGCTCACCGATGCTATGCCTCCCGGGGCGATTCGGCTGGTGAGCGTCTCGGCGAGGACCGTCGATCTGGCGGCCGATGGCTCGGCTCCGCCCTCCGAGGCCGACCTCGAAGCGATGCGGACCGCGGCCGCGACCCACGGGGCCCAGTGGCTCGTCGTCGAGTCCGTAGACCTCTACTGGCGTAAGGCTCTGTACGGCTTCGGTGTGCTCCGGGCGGTGGGGGATGTGCAGGCGACCGAGGTGGGGCCGTGCAGCCATGCGGAGGCGCAGGCGACGCGGGACGCCGTCGAGAGCGAGGCGTCCGGGTGCATGGCGACCGTGGCAGCGAAGCGGCCGGGCCTCCAGGGGTCGGTGATCGTGCACTACCAGGTGGATCCTTTCGGAGACACGTACCAGGCGGCGCCCAGCCCGGAGGGCAGCCGCGATGGGGAGCTGCAGCGCTGCCTGATGGAGGCTGTGGTGCGCGCGGACTGGGGAGCGCACACCGTGCTCCTCTGCAGTGGGAGCGTCGAGGCCGCCCCATGAGCGAGGCCGCTGCCTCTGCCGCCGACGCCTCCACGGCCCTAGAGACCGCCCGCGAGCTCGTGGCGGACGCGGAGATCGTCGATCTGCACATCGACACCCTGATCCCGCCCCGCCTCTGGGGCTACGATCCCCTCGAGCGGCACACCAAGGGCGTGCTCGGCGGGCGCTTGTTCGGACACCTGGACCTGCCGCGCCTCGAGGAGGCCGGGGTGTCAGGGGCCATGTGGTCGATCACCACCAACCCCTTCCGCACAGCGGCGAGCCGCTGGCGTCGGTTCCAGGACAACCTCCAGCGCCTCCAGGAGCTCGTCCGGCGCTCGGAGGGCCGGATGGCCATCGCCCGGACCCATAGCGAGTACGTGGCCGCTCGGCGGACGGGCGCACACGTGGTGCTGCCGGCGATCCAGGGGGGCAATGCGCTCGAGGCGGCGCCGGAGGGGGTCGCCTCGATCCCCGACGACCTCATCACCCGCATCACCCTGGTCCACCTGACCTCCTCGACCTTCGGAGAGACCTCGAGCCCCCTGAAGATGAGACGTGGTGGCGGCCTGACGGAGGCCGGGCGCGCCTTCGTCGATGCCATGGACGAGCGCCGCATCTTCGTCGACCTCGCCCACCTGAACGCCCCGACCTTCTGGGATGCCGTCGAGGCCCACGACTCCTCCTTGCCTCTCATCGCCACCCACACCGGGGTCGCCGGCGTCCGTCCCCACTGGCGGAACCTCGACGACGATCAGATCCGCGCCATCGCCGAGTCGGGCGGCACGGTCGGCATCATCGCCTCCACCCAATTCCTGGCGCGCAAGGGAGGGCCAAGGGACGCGGACATGGTGCTCGAGCACCTCGAGCACGTCCTCGACGTCGGCGGCGAGGGGGCCGCGAGCCTCGGCACCGACTTCGACGGCGCCATCGTGCCCCCGCCCGATCTCCGCGACGGCGCCACGGCCTATGTGCGCCTCGTCGAGCGCATGATCGCCCGGGGCTGGACCGAGCAGCGCATCCGGGCCGTGCTGGCCGGCAATGCGCTCCGAGCGCTCGAGGCGCTGCGGCCCTAGATCTAGCGCCGCGCTAGCTTCCCCTCTACCAGCCTCTCGTAGTCCACCCCTAGCTTCTGGCAGTAGGCCTTGAGCCCGAGGCGGTTGACGTTGCGGATGGCGGCCGTGGAGAGCTTGAGGCGGATCCAGGTGTCGCGCTCCGGCAGGAAGACGCGCTTGGACTGCAGGTTCGGCTGCTGCATCTTCCGCGTCTTGTTGTGCGCGTGGCTGACGTTGTTCGCCGCGTTCCGGCGCTTGCCGGTGAGCTCGCAGACTCGCATGATCGGCCCTCCTCAAGGGGAGGGGCGAGGTAGCAGAGCCTCGGAGGAGGTGTCAAATGCTTTGTCTCGTGCGCGAAGGGGTGCGCGTCCTGGCACTGCGTACCCCCACCGTCCCTCCCGCGACCACGACCAATACGGCCCTCCTGGGCCGAGAGCGCCTCTGGATCGTCGATCCCGCCTCCCCCTACGAGGCGGAGCAGGCCGCGCTGCTCGAGACCCTCGAGGAGCTGCTGGCGGCGGGCCTGACGCTCGCGGGCATCGTCCTCACCCACCACCACCACGATCACATCGGGGCCGCCGAGTGGCTCCGGGAGCGGATCGGGCTGCCGGTCTTGGCGCACGGCCGGACAGCGGCGCTCCTCGAGGGGACCCTCGTGGTGGATCGCCTCCTCGAACAAGGAGAGGTCCTCGAGGGCTCCGGCTACCCAGAGGATCGTTGGGAGATCCTGCACACGCCCGGCCACGCCTCGGGCCACATCACCCTCCACAACGCGCCCAGCGGCGGCCTCGTCGCCGGGGACATGGTGGCCAGCGAGGGCACGATCATCGTGGAGCCTCCCGATGGCCACATG
>CAZEHU010000145.1:0-6733 GCA_964511605.1 uncultured Myxococcales bacterium | reverse complement strand
CCCCGGACAAGAGCGCCGCTTCGCCGAAGACGAAGGAAGAGCCGAAGCCCTCGGAGGCTCCGACCGAGGAGGCTGTGGTCGAGGAGGAGGAGGCGAAGGCCGCCCCCCGGAAGGAGGCCGCCTCCTCCCGCGCCCGCCCGTCGCGCAAGAAGCCACGTCGCAAGAAGCCGGAGAGGGCGCGGGTCCGCCGGCCGGGCGACGAGGAGGAGGAGCCGGAGCCCGAGCCCAAGCGACGTCCGGTCGCCAAAGCGAAGCCCCAGAAGCCCCAGGTGGACAAGGACCTGTACGAGCAGGCCAAGGAGCGCATCGAGGAGCGCGAGTCTCAGCTCGACGAGGCCCATACCCGCATCGACGAGCTCCAGCAGCGCATCAAGGAGCTCGAGACCCGCGAGGAGCGCCACGACGAGGAGCTCGACGGCTGGCACGAGCGCTACACCCGGGTGCGCGAGCAGCTCGATCACGGCCAGGAGCTGCTCGAGCGGACCCGCGAGGAGCTCGAGGAGTCCAAGGAAGAGCTCGAGACCACCGAGGGCCGGGTCACCGAGCTCGAGGGGCAGGTCTCGGGCTTCGAGTCGAGCCGCTCGGAGACCCTCGAGGATCTCGCGGAGCTCAAGATGAAGGCGGTCCAGAAGGATCGCCGCATCGACGAGCTGCAGCGGGAGCTCGACCTGATGGAGTACGACCTCCGCGCCAGCCGTGAGGAGATGGAGGCCCTTCAGGACTCGTTCAACCGGGACTCCTCCGATCAGCGCCGCCTCGAGCGGGACAGTGAGCTCTTGCGTGAGGTGATCAACGACAAGGAGAACGTCGTCGCTTCGCTCAAGCTCGAGCTCGAGGACAAGGCGCGGGAGATCTACGACCTCAAGCTGGGCACCGGGGTCAAGGACCTCGAGCAGGCCCGGGCGGAGGTCCTCGAGCAGTTCTTCGAGAAGAACCGGGAGGCCGACGAGCTCGGCGACAAGCTCAAGGGTGCGGAGCGCGAGGGCGAGATCCTCGCCGAGCGGATCGAGGAGCTCGAGGCCAAGCTGGCCGACAAGAGGGACATCGCGGGTCACCCGGACTTCAAGCGTAAGGTGCGTGAGCTCGAGCGTTCACAGTCCGATGTGGAGGAGCGGGACGCGGACATCGAGCGCCTCAGGGCCCGCCTCGAGGAGTTCGGCCCGGAGGCCAGAGCGAAGCTCGAAGCGGAGATCAACTTCCTCCAGCGCAAGAACAAGACCCTCGCCGACAAGGTGGAGGTGCTGGGCAGCGAGGCCGACGCGGCGCGTGCCCAGGCCGCGGCGAGCTCGGCGGCAGCGCCCGAGGCGGCGCCGGAGTCCACGGGCGACGTCGACGAGAACGCGGTCGTGCGGGCGCGCGCCCTCGATCGTATGGACGATCTGCTCGAGGAGTACGCGCAGCTCCGCAGCCAGCTCACGCTCCTTCGCGCTTATGCCGAAGACGCGGCCGCCGCGGAGGCGGAGGAGGAGGACGTGGGAACCCACCTCGACGACCTCCTCGAGCTGCTCGAGGATGTGGGCTCCGAGGCCACGACCTTCCGTCGCGAGCTCGTCGCCCTCAAGAAGCTCTTCGGTGGAAGCTAGAACCAGCTAGAACCAGCCAGAACCCCAAGCTCTCCACCCGGAGGAGGAGGCCCCATGGATGCCCACGACATCTCGAGCCGCGACGAGCTCGAGTACCTGATCCGAGCCCGCTACGGGCTGATCTACGTGATCTCGAGCGAGGAGGAGCGGGTGGAGACGGCCGTGCGCCATATCGGCGCGAGCCGCGATCGCAAGGTGGTGGCCTGGTCGATCACCGAAGGCTTCACCAGCCTCGATGGCGGCTCGAGCTTCTCGGACATCCGGGATCCCCTGCGGGCCCTGGACTTCCTGTCGAACTACGAGGACGACGTGATCTGCGTGCTCAGGGACTACCACCCCTACCTGAAGGATCCCTCGATCGTCCGTCGCCTGCGGGACCTGCACCGGCAGTTCAAGGACTCGGACTACAACCAGCACGCCATCCTGCTCTCCCCGCTCTACCAAGCCCCGTTGGAGGTGGAGAAGGAGCTGGCGGTCATCGACTTCGATTTGCCCGATCGGGAGGTCCTCGAGAAGATCGTCTGGAAGGTGGCCCAGTCGGTGCCCGACTCCGTGGACCTCTCGGTGAAGCGCGACGCCAAGCTGCGGGAGTCGGTGGTGGAGGCCGCCCTGGGCCTGACCGCGGAGGAGGCCGAGGCCGTCTTCGCCAAGAGCCTGGTGAAGACGCGCGACTTCGACATCGACACCATCCTCGCGGAGAAGAAGGGCATCATCCGCAAGTCCGGCATCCTCGAGTTCTACCAGACCGACGAGAAGCTCGGCGATGTGGGTGGGCTGGAGGTGCTGAAGTCCTGGCTGCACAAGCGCAAGGCCGCCTTCTACCGGGACGCTCGGGATTTCGGACTGCCGGCCCCCAAGGGCATCCTGCTCATCGGTGTGCCCGGCTGCGGGAAGTCTCTGACCGCCAAGGCCATCGGCGCGGTCTGGAAGATGCCGCTCTTGCGCCTCGACGTCGGCAAGGTGATGGGCAGCCTCGTCGGCTCCTCCGAGGAGAATATGCGGCGGGCCATCATGACCGCGGAGGCCGTGGCGCCCTCGATCCTCTGGCTCGACGAGCTGGAGAAGGGCTTCAGCGGGACCCAATCCTCCGGCCAGACCGATGGCGGCACCTCGGCGCGTGTCTTCGGTACGTTCATCACTTGGCTCCAGGAGAAGCAGTCGGCGGTCTTCGTCATCGCGACGGCCAACAACGTCAAAGCGCTGCCGCCCGAGCTGTTGCGGAAAGGACGCTTCGACGAGATCTTCTTCGTCGATCTGCCCAACCCCAGCGAGCGCAAGGAGATCTTCAACATCCACATCAGCAAGAAGAACCGGGACGCCACGAAGTTCGACCTGGACGCCCTGACCTCGGCGAGCCAGGGCTTCAGCGGCTCGGAGATCGAGCAGGCGGTGATCTCGGCGCTCTACGACGCTTACGAGGACGACAAGGCGGAGCTGACCACCGAGCGCGTGGTGAAGAGCGTCGAGGAGATCATCCCGCTGAGCTACACGATGAAGGAGATGATCGACGGCATGCGAGACTGGTCCAAGTCGAGGGCGCGGCGCGCGAGCGTCGTGGACGACTCGGAGCGTGACGCGGCGGATGGCCGCAAGCTCGAGATCTGAGGAGGGGGGAGCCATGAGCCACTTCACCAGCGTCAAGACCAAGATCAAGGACCTGGTCTGCCTCGTGCGGGCGCTCAAGGACCTCGGCTACGCTCATACGGAGGCCGAGGAGGAGCAGACCGTGCGGGTGCTGGGCTACCAGGGGCAGACCACCGATGCCGTGGTCTCGATCCACGCCTCGAAGACCTACGACATCGGGGTGAAGCTGACGGCCGACGGCACCTACGAGTTCGTCGCGGACTGGTGGGGCGTCGAGACCACGCGGGGCGTGACCGAGGAGGAGTTCATCCAGAAGCTCACCCAGCGCTACAGCTACCACAAGGTGATGGAGGAGATTCAGAAGCGGGGCTTCACCATCGAGGAAGAGAAGACCGAGGAGGACGAGACCATCAAGGTGCGCGTCCGGACGTGGAGCTAGGAGGGGATCGTGGCGACCAAGAAGGACATCGTGATCACCATCGGCCCCGATGGGAACGTAGAGCTCAAGGTCGAGGGCGTCGGAGGAACGGACTGCGTCGATTTCACCGCATTCCTGGAGGAGGAGCTGGGGGACGTCACCGAGCGGACGTTCACCGGCGAGTACTACCAGGAGGGCGAGACCGAGACGACGATCGAGGTCGGCTCGAAGTAGTCCGAGCCAATCGGGCGGCATGGGGCGGCAGTCCTTGAGCGATCCCTTCGACAAGACCCTGGCCTTCTTGGCCCAGTTCGACGGCGTTCGCGCCGGCCGCGCCTGGGACGAGGGGCCGATCCAGCCGATCGAGTCCCTCGATACGGGCCCCGCGGAGAAGCTGGACCTCGACGAGCTCGAGCGCCTCGCCCGCTTCCACGGGGTGGTGCCACGCCCGCGCGAGATGCGCGACGACGAGTACCCCGACGACCTCATCGAGCACATCAGCGAGCGAGAGCCCCCCTTCGTGCTCCGAAACCTGCCCCGCGTCGAGAGGGAGCACTGGGAGGAGGGCGATATGGAGCTCGATCGGCATCGGACCCTCGTGGGCTTCCGAGCCGAGGGGGCCATCCGGGAGCCCTTCGTGCACGAGCCGCCCCGTCTCCTGGGCGAGATGACGCTCGACGTCTTCCTGGCCGAGCGCTCCTGGGCGCGCTGGCTGAAGGACGAGGCCCGCTGGGAGCGGCACTTCTCACGGGAGCTCAAGGGCACGGTGGACGGGCCCATGTGGCGCTACGACCCGGACGCTGCAGAGGCCGAGGCGAAGGCTGCTGCGGAGGCCGAAGCAGAGGGCGATAGCGAGGAGCCGGAAGCCTCCCCATGAGCGCCTCCCCCCAGACCGAGCTCGTCCGCCTGAGGCGAGCCCTCCACCGGATCCCCGAGCTGGGCTTCGAGGAGGAGCGGACCTCGGCCCTGGTCCGCGACGAGGCCGAGGGCCACGTCGAGCCGCACCACAGTCCGCGCTTCACGATCGACGAGAGGGCGCTCGTCGTGGCATGTCACCTCCACCTCGGCGCGGCCCGGGCGCTGGGAGCAGGAGAAGAATGAACCGCGAAGAGCTGATCGATCGCCTCGATGGGCGAGTCCTCGTAGGCGATGGTGCCATGGGTACCCGGCTGTACGACATCGGGGTACACCAGGAGCACGCCTTCGACGAGCTGAACCTGCGCCGCCCCGACGCGGTGGTCAGCGTGCACCTCGACTATGTGAAGGCCGGGGCCCAGGTCCTGCAGACCAATACCTTCGGAGCGAACCGGATGCGCCTCGGGGAGCACGGGGCCGAGGGTCAGGTGGCGGCGATCAACGCCGCAGGGGTACGGCTGGCGCGTCAGGTGGCCAACCTCTTCGCCGAGGTGGTGGTGGCCGGCTCGGTCGGGCCGACCGGCGGCATCATGGCCCCCATCGGGCGCCTGAAGCGCTCCGAGGCCCGCGAGGTCTTCAAGGAGCAGGTGGCCGCGCTCGCTCAGGCCGGGGTCGACCTCCTGATCATCGAGACCTGCATGCACCTCAACGAGGCGTGGGCCGCGCTCGAGGCGTGCGCCGAGGAGGCCCCCGGCATCGCCGTGGTCTCGACGATGTCCTTCCAGGACGACGGCAAGACCCTGTACGGCTACAAGCCGGAGGAGGTCGCGCGGGCCATGTGGAACGAGGGCGCCGCCTGCGTCGGCGCCAACTGCTCGGTCGGACCCGGGCCGCTGGTCGACGTGATGGAGCGCATGATCAAGCGCGCGCCGAACCTGCGCTACGCGGTCCAACCGAACGCCGGCCTGCCCAAGTATACCGGCGGGCGCTACCTGTACCTGGCGTCCCCGGACTACATGGGCCGCTACGCCCGGGACTTCGTCGAGATGGGCGTGAGCTGGGTGGGGGGCTGCTGCGGCACGACCCCCGACCACATCCACGCGATCCGCGAAGCCAGCGAGGGCGCTGTACCGCCCACCGGCGAGGCGGTGTACGGCTCCCTCGAGATCACCAGCTACGAGGCCGACGAGGATGCGGTCCTCGAGCCGGACTCCGGCTCGGTCCTGAGGACGAAGCTCGAGGCGGGGGAGTTCGTCACCAGCGTGGAGATCGATCCCCCGAAGGGCATCGACGCCGCCAAGCTGATCCAGGGGGCGGTGCTCTGCCGGCAAGCGGGCTGTGATGTCATCAACATCGCCGACAGCCCGTTGGCCCGCGCGCGCATGAGCGCGCTCTCCCTCGCCAACCTCATCCGCGACAGCGTCGACGTGGAGGTCATCCTCCACATGTCCTGCCGCGATCGGAACCTGCTGGGCCTGCAATCCGAGGTGATGGGGGCCTGGGCCATGGGCATCCGAGACGTGCTCGCTGTGACGGGCGATCCGCCCTCCATCGGTGACTATCCCCATGCCACCGGCGTCTTCGACGTGGACGCCATCGGGCTCACCTCGCTGCTGACCCGGCTCAACGATGGGGTCGACCTGGCAGGCCGGAAGAGCGGCTACCGCACGGCCTTCAACATCGGCGTCGCGGTCAACCCGACGGCCCCCGACCTCGACCGGGAGTACGACCGCTTCCGGGAGAAGGTGGACGCCGGCGCCCACTTCGCGATGACCCAGCCCCTGTACGAGCTCGGCCTCCTCGAGGACTTCCTCGAGAGCGTGAAGCCCACCATCCCTGTCCTGGTGGGCATCATGCCCTTGAGGAACTTCAAGCACGCGGAGTTCATGCACAACGAGGTGCCGGACATCTCGATCCCCGAGCCCATGCGCGAGCGCATGCGCGAGGCGGGCAAGGACGGCCTCCGGGTCGGCACCGAGATGGCCGCCGAGCTCCTAGGCGTCTTCAAGCCCTACTGCCAGGGGGTCTACCTGATGCCCCCCTTCGAGCGCTTCCAGATGGCGGCGGATATCCTGGCTACGATGTAGGACCCCGCTTGGCACGCCGGGTCAAAGAGAGGGGAGCTCCGCGGCCCTCCCGGAGAACCCGTAGCGAGCCTGCAAATCGTTGAACGATCGGCAGAGCGGCTGCGGCAGTCCGGGGGGCTCGGGGGCGGATCGATGCTGGTGTCGAACCAGGGCGGACGCCGAGCGCAGCCAGGGGCGCGGGAGGGGGAGACCGAGGAAGGCGCCCA
>CAZEHU010000144.1:0-6741 GCA_964511605.1 uncultured Myxococcales bacterium | reverse complement strand
CTTGGCGCGTGCGGACGCGTCGATTCACCTGATCCCATGACGTCGAGGAGGGGATTCGTTGCGGAGGTTCTGCATTCCGGTGCCCCGGCTCACCTCTCTCCAGCAGGCAGATCCCCGCCTGGCGAGAGGAGGCGGAGGTGCTGAGGAGGGTCGGGGGCGACCGCCGGCTCGTTCCGGGGGGGGGGGCTCGACGAGACCACGTCCTTCCTGCTAGCACAGCCTCTCGAAGCGCTGCGACCTGCCCATAGAGGGGGGTGGACGGGCGCGCCGAAGGGGGGGCGGTCCCTCCCGGGAGGAAGCATCATGGCTCTACGAGACGCCGTCCGTGTGTGTGAGTGCTGGGCCCGCGATGGGCTGCAGTCGATCCCGACCCTCATCTCGACCGAGCACAAGCTCGAGATGATCCACCGCATCGTGGACTCGGGGGTGAAGAAGCTGGAGGTGACGAGCTTCTCGCACCCGAAGCTCCTGCCCCAGTTCGCCGACTGCGTCGAGATCCTGAAGGGGATCCGCCGCGTGCCGGGGGTGTCCTACGTGGTGCTGATGCCCAACGAGCGCGGCTTCGATCGCTTCGAGGCCTGCATCGACGAGGGCTACGGCGCCGACGAGATCATCTTGATGATCTCCTCGAGCGCCACCCACAACCAGGCCAACTTCCGCATGGACCACCCGGCCGCGATGGCCGCCCACGCCAAGATCATGGCGCGCGCGCACGCACGCGGGGTGAAGATCATCGGCTGCGCGGGCACGGTCTACGGCTGCCCGATCGACGGAGACGTGCCCTTCGAGGACGTGGTGAAGATCGTCCGCTTTTACGTGGAGGAGGGGGCGCAGACCATCATGCTGGGGGATACCACCGGCAACGCGAACCCCCACATCGTGCGGGAGCGCATCGGCGAGCTGCTCACCCTCTTCCCGGGCACGGAATTCATCGCCCACTTCCACGACACGCGAGGCAACGGCATCGTCAATTCCATCGCCGCGCTCGAGCTGGGGCTGAGCTACGTCGACAGCTCGCTCGGCGCCATCGGAGGACAGCCGGCGACCAAGTCGAGCAAGTACCAGCTCGGCTTCACCGGCAATACCTGCTCCGAAGACCTCATCTGCCTGCTCGAGGAGATGGGGGTGAGCACCGGCGTCGACCTCGACCTGCTCATCGCCAATGGCCATCGTGCCGAGGAGATCATCGGGCAGCGCCTGCGCGCCAACGTCATCCGCTCCGGTCGCGTCAACCACCACGGCCGCGACTACGACCCACAACGTGGTCTGGGCGACGGCCCAGGAGCGGCGCGCCAGTCCGCCCAGGCGTAGGGCGCAGCACACCGGACGCGGGCACGGCCGGCAGCCTACTCCAGCGGTCGCTGCCCCTCCGGGAGGGCGTCGATCATCACCTGGCGGACCTCCGCAACGTGCTGATCCAAGGTCTCGGCACGCCACTCGCTCGTGTCGATCGGGTCCAAGAAGGTGATGGTCATGGGCACCGGTCGGATGGTCAACGTTGGCCGGTCGACGGCGATGTGGCCGTTGGTCGTGACGATAGGGACGATGGGGAGCCCGGTCTGGAGGGCGAGGTGGGCGAAGCCCTTCTTGAAGGGCATCAGCCGTCCGTCCCGGGAGAGCGTGCCCTCCGGCCACATGTAGATATGCAGCCCATACCGCTTCACGAGGGCCGTCATCTCGGTCATGGAGGCGATGGCTCGCTCCGTGTTGGCTCGATCGATCACGACGTGTCCGGAGAGCAGGTAGCCGAGGCCGTAGATCGGGTAGTAGTAGATCTGCTTCTTGGCGACACCGACGGTTCCCAGCGGGGAGAGCCAGATCGACGTAAAGGCATCGAGCAGCGAGGAGTGGTTGCCGACGTAGATCGCGGGGCGGTCCGGGCCCACCTTGTCCCGGCCGACCACGGTGAGATCGACGCCTGTGATCCAGACGATGCTCTTGCCGATCGCGGTCCCGAAGTGGTTGCAGAGCTTGATCCTCGCCAGCCGCCACGGCAGCAGCGGGACGAGGAGGAGCATGGCTACGAGCAGGATGATGGCCAGCACGATGCTGCCGGCCGCGAGCTTGAGCTTCGACATCACGACGGGGCGGGACTATGCCTGCAGAGAGCGCAGGTGTCAGTCGCCGCCGCCGCGAGCGTGGATGGCGCGCAGGACGCCTTGCGGGACCCGCACCAGCTTGCCCTCCGCATCGACGCAGACGAGCTCGACCGCTCCGTCCACGAGCACCCTGTCGCTCTCCGGCCACAGGGCCCGCTGGCGGAAGCGGAGGCGGTAGTCGCTCTCCGCGTCGACCGAGGTCTCGATGTCGATCTCGTCGCCGAGCCTGGCCCCCTCCTTGTAGGTGGCCTCCAGGCGGTAGACCACGAAGCCGATGCCCTCCTCCCGGAGGAGGCGGACCAGCTCCTCGGGACCCAGCAGGTGCTCCCGGGCACGCTCGAAGTACTTCAAGTAGTTGGCGTGATAGACGACGCCCGAGAGGTCGGTGTCCTCGTAGTAGCTGCGGACACGATGCCGATGCGCACTCACGAGCCCCCCCCCGCCGCGCCGGTCCCCCAGAGCCATCCGCTCATCACCGCGAGCCATCGATGCCGTGGGTCGTCGCCGAGGGGGCGTCGCTCGAGCAGCTCTCGCGCTTCCTCCGTGGAGGCCGAGCCCTCGAGCACACGGAAGAGGGTGGCGTGCGCCATCGAGACCCCGGTGGCCTCCGCGTGCTGCTCGACCCGCGCGAGGAATCCGGGGTCGCCGGGGTGCGGCACCTCCTCGTCGTGAGGGGGGCCCAGGTCGTTCATGGCGTCGATCACGAGCCGCTTTCGCTGATCGAGGCGAAGGGCGCCGAGGGTCTCGGGCTCGATGGGAGCGCCGATCCAGAGGTCCTGGGTGCCCATCCCCAAAGGGAACTCCACCCGCTCCTCGAGGCGCTCGGCGGGCAGGCCGCCGGTGAAGCGTACCGGCACCACGGGTGCTCCCACGCGGATCGCCATATCCAGGAACGCGCCCGTGAGCCGCCGTACAGGGGTGCGGCAATCGCGGGAGCGCGTCCCCTCGACGTGAACCATCACGTTCTTCTTCTCCACCGTGAGCTGCTGGCCGAGGTCGTCGATGATGCGCGGGAGGGAGGCCGTGTCCTGGCGGTCGAAGAACGCCAGCAGCTCCGCGTCGAACACCCCTGGATACGCGAAGGTGTGTGCCATAAGCTGCCCCAGCCAGCTCCGGCGGTGCTCCTCCTTGGCGAGCGCGAGGGTCGGGACGTCCGTGAGCGCCGCGACGGCGTTGGTGAAGAGCAGGCTCTCGACCGCAGTCTGGTGGTTGGCCAGGTAGAGCGCGCTCCGGCCGCGCAGCGAAGCGAGGGTACCCGGCGCAGGGATCACGATGTGTCGCAGGAAGTGCTCGAGCAGGCCGTGGAAGAGGTCCTCGACGACCCCGGCCTCCCCGTGGAGCCACTCCCGCCAGTACGCGTGCACCTCGGTGAGGTCATGGACCATCGGTCCCGCGTCGCGGACCACGATCTCGCCCTCGGAAGTCTCGATCGTCACGGGCAGGTCGGTCAGGGGGAGCGCCTCCTCGACTGCCCCCGGGTGGACGCGCACGCGCCGGCTCAGGTGCTCCCTCCGAGCGAGCTCGGTGGGGTCTGCGCTCCCGAAGACCGCCTCGATGGTGCCTGGGAACCAGTTGCTTCGCTCCACCTCCGCGGGATCGAGGTGGGTGGCGATCGTCCTCCCCTCCTCGCGCGACGAGGAGAGCGAGACGCCCTCGGTATAGAGCCGATCCCGGAGGAAGCGCCGGCGGTCCCGCGCGGAGGCCCGCCCGATCGGGCCCTGCGGATAGAGGGCCTCGACGAGCACGGCCTGTACCCAGACCCGGTCGCCGGCGATGAGCTGCGTATGGAAGACCGGGAAGCGCTTGTCGCCATGAAAGCCGCCAAAGCGGGTCTCGCAGCGGACGGATCCGCTGGTGGGCGTCGGTCCATAGACCTTCAGGCTCGGCAGGAGGGCCGGATAGGCGACCAGTCCGGGAGCGACCTCGCCCGACCACCGCTCGAGCCGGTCGTGGGGGATGCCGTGGGTCGCGCCATCGAGCAGGCGAGGATTCAGGATGCCCACCGGCACGGGCCCCGGCCCCGCCTCCAGCGTGCTGGACGAGCCGCTGTCGCCCAGGATGAGCGCCTCGAGCACCTGGAAGGCCGGTCCGTGGAAGAGCTCACCCGCCTCGTAGGGGTCGGGGGCGCGCTGCCCCCTGAGGGCCCGCCAAGGGGCCGGGCCGGTGCCGAATGCACTGCCGAGCTGGACCGTCCCCGAGGCCACGGGGCCGTCCTCGTCGGAGAGGGTCACCTCGGCGAGCTCGCCGCGGCGATGGACCACGGAGCGGATCTCGGTCTCGCCGTCCACGATCAGCCAGCGCCGCACCCGCACGTCCTGCAAGCCAAGGACCACACGGCCCTCGCCGCTCGCGGCCTGGGCGCAGAGGTCGACGATGCCCATGAGGGGCAGCGCAGGACGGGTCCAGGTGGGACAGTGATCGACGACCCATCGATCCTCGTCCCGCTGAGGGTCGAGGGTCCACCTGCGTCCTCGCACCTCGGTAGGGGCCCCCGCGGAGGGCACGATGCGCATGCCGAGGTCCTGGGCCTCGTAGATGCGGAGGCCGTCACACCACAGGGAGGCCCTGGCCAGGGCCCAGGCCCCACGCTCGTCGACCCCCCGATCGGTCACGTCGAGGGTGATGTGGACCCGCTCCCGGCTCGGGATCACCTGGCCGCGGTAGGTCCACGTCAGCTCCCGACCCAAGGCCAGGGGCTCGAATCGTGGAGCCTCGATGCCCTCGCCCATCCCCTGGTGGATCATCGCCACCTGCAAGAGCTGGATCATCGCCTCGATGCCGATGGACCCTGGCTGCACGGGGTCCTGGTAGAAGTGGGCACGGAAGGTCCACTGCTTCGGGTCCACGAGGGTCTCCGCCCGATAGCGGCCCAGGCCGGCCTCGCCCCCCTCCGGCCAGATGCCGGTCACCCGGTCGATGACGCGGAGATAGGGCGTCGGCAAGCGAAGGCTCCCGCTGCAGTAGCGCGCGGGCTGCGTGCGGAGATCGAGCTCGTGGGGCGAGGGGGCGGTCAGCAGCGCACGCTGCTCGTCGGTGGTGGTGAGCCCCACCTGCTCGGCGAGCGCGGCCTCCGGGAAGAACCCGAAGACCGTCTCCATATCGTAGACGGGGACCCCGTCGACGTCGCAGTGCACGTCGAAGGACTCGATGATCATCCCGCCCATCGAGGATACCGACTCCAAGCGCACGCGCGTGCGGAGCGTGCCGCTGCCGGGCAGGAGCTCGACGAGCTGGGTGCCGCTGCCGTCCAGGTTCCGGAAGAAGAGGGGGATCCCCTTCCGGGCCGCGGCGAGCGCGCTCCCGACGGCGGACGCTAGCCACCCGCAGGGCTGGAGCGCGGCCTCCAGCAGCACGCAGAAGGGCATGGTGGCCGCGCCGTTGTCCGCGAAGTACCAGCCATCCTCGGGGATGTCGTACTCGACGACCACGGTGGCCCCAGGCTCGAGCACGCCGACCCCCTCCACGGCCGTGATGCGGGACATGAAGTGGTAGGGCGGCCCCGGAAGGCGCGGCACGGGCAGCCCATCGTCGAAAGGCGCGTACATCGCGCCGAAGGCCGCCGAGGGTCTCCCCCACGCACAAGCCAGGAGGGAGGCGTAGTCGAAGCGGAAGCCCTCGTGGCTGGCGACGCGCTCCGGGCGTGCCTCGAGGGAGGGCAGGTCCCGCCAGCTATCCATTGGCCACCCGGGCACGAGGCGGAGCCCCAAGCGCCGGCAGTGGAAGGCCTTGAGGCCGTCGACCGTGCAGAGGACGTCCGCCCAGAGGGTGGGGACCGGTCCGTCCCAGCTCTCCTCGACGAAGACCTCGTAGATCAGCTCCCGCGATCCCGGGTCCACCTGCCCCCGGCATCGCAGCGAGTAGGGCACCTCGGGGACCGGCTCGAAGCGCCAGCCGTCACGGTTCAGGGTGCGGCCCTCGCTCGCCATGTAGACCGCCATCGCTTGCAGGCAGCCCTCGAACATCAGGGTCCCAGGCATGCAAGGGTCCCCCTCGAAGTGGCCATCGAAGAACCAGTCGTCCGGCGCGATGGTGTCGACGGCCCGCAGGTACCCGCGGCGCCACGGTCCGCCCCCAGGCTCGAGGTGGGTGACCTCCTCGAGGAAGAGCATGCGCCCGCCGGCGATGCGGGGCGGGGAGGTCTGCGGCCAGGCCGCCTCGAAGCCGGCGCCGAAGCACGCCGCGCTTCGTCCGTCCGCGAGCGCCTCGAGCTGGCGACGGCTCAGGCTCGAGTGCGCCGTGGCGGCCACTGGCGGATCGAGCCGGGGCGTCGCCACCGGCTCGGCCTCCTCCGCGGACCACAGCACGCCCATCGAGTCCGCGAGCTCCGCCTCGGTGAAGAAGCCGGCCTGCCCCTCACGCACGCTGAGCGCGGGGCGGCCGCTGACGTGGCAGTCGTAGTGAAAGAAGAAGAGCCGGATGTCGCCCTGGCGCGCGTGGCCGTCCACGTGGATGTCGAACGCCAGGGTCTCGCCGGTGGCCGGGAGGGAGCCGTGGTAGGTCAGCTCGCAGCCGAGCAGCCGGTAGACCCGCTCGGAGCGATTCGTGAAGTCGATACCCAGATACGAGATGAGCATCAGGTCGGCCTGCCCGCTCTCGATCATCACGCCGGCCGGCATCCGGCCCTCGTGCAGGTACCAGGCGT
>CAZEHU010000143.1:0-6760 GCA_964511605.1 uncultured Myxococcales bacterium | reverse complement strand
GTGGGCCTTCGCTTCGCGGGAGGAGCTCGACGCGCACGTCAAGGCGTGGAAGCTCGCCCAGGAGCGGGACCACAAGAAGCTCGGGCGTGAGCTCGACCTCTTCGTCATCGACGAGGACATCGGCAAGGGTCTCCCCCTCTGGCTGCCCAACGGCACCATCGTGCGCGAGGAGCTCGAGGCCCTGATGAAGGAGCTGGAGTTCCGCCACGGCTACCAGCGTGTAGCGACGCCGCACCTGACCAAGGTGGGGCTCTACTACCGCTCGGGCCACCTGCCCTACTACGCCGACCACATGTACCCCTTCATGGAGCTCAAGGAGGAGCGGGAGACCGAGGACGGCACGGTCGAGGAGGTCAAGGAGGCCTACGCGCTCAGGCCCATGAACTGCCCGCACCACCACCGCATCTTCAGCGCCCGGCCGCGCTCCTACCGCGACCTGCCGCTCAGGCTCGCGGAGTATGGGCAGGTCTACCGCTTCGAGGACTCGGGGGCGCTGAGCGGGCTGTTGCGTGTGCGCGGGATGTGCATGAACGACGCGCACATCTACTGCACCGAGGATCAGATCGTGGACGAGTTCCTCGCGGTGATGCGCCTGCACGAGGAGGTCTACGAGATCCTGGGCCTCAGCGACTTCCACATGCGGTTCTCGACGTGGGATCCCGCCGATCCGAAGGGCAAGGAGAAGTTCATCGATGATCCGGCCGGATGGGACCTGACCCAGCGCCTCGTCAAGGAGGCGATGGAGCGGTCCGGGCTCCCCTACGTGGAGGGCAAGGGCGAGGCGGCCTTCTACGGGCCGAAGATCGACTGCCAGTTCAAGACGGTCACCGGGCGCGAGGAGACCGCGTCCACCAACCAGCTCGACTTCGGTGTCGCGGCCCGCTTCGACCTGACCTACACCGGTCAGGACGGCGAGGCCCATCGGCCCTACATCATCCACCGAGCGCCGCTGGGCACCCACGAGCGCTTCGTGGCTTTCCTCATCGAGCACTACGGCGGCGCCTTCCCCACCTGGCTCGCCCCGGTGCAGGTGCACGTCCTGACGGTCTCCGATCGCTTCAACGACTATGGCCAGAGCGTCGTCGACGAGCTCCGCGCTGATGGGGTGCGCGCCCGCCTGGACCTGAGCCACGAGACGGTCTCCAAGAAGATCCGCACCGCCGTGACCACGAAGATCCCCAACATCCTCATCCTCGGCGAGCGCGAGGTGGAGGAGGGCACGGTCACGCTTCGCCGCTACGGCCAGCGCGAGCAGCACACCATGCCGCGGGCCGAGCTCTCCGAGCGGGTCAGGGCCGCCATCCGGGCTCGCTCGACGGAGGTCTGATACGCTCGGAGTCATGTCCTCGAGCCTCCCCGGATGGATCCGCCGCCCGCCGGCCTCGGACGATGACGATCGCTGGCGCTCGATGAGCCCCGATCAGCGGCTCGAGATCCTCGTCGAGCTCCTCGCCGTCGCCGAAGCTCAGCTCGACGATCACCGGGACGCCGACCGAGTGCGCGCGACCCAGGCGCCGAGAAGCAAGGAGGCCATCGAGACCTGGCGGAGGCTGGTTCGGGGAGGCCGCGGTGCCTGAGCCGCGGCTCGTCCTGGTCCTCCACGCGCTCGTCGAGGCCCTCGAGGACGCTGGAATCGACTACGCGATCGGGGGTGCTCTGGCGCTCGGCGCGTGGTCCGAGCCGCGCGCCACACGGGATATCGACGTGACGCTCTGGGTCGACTCCGGCGAGCTGGGCCGAGCATTCAAGGTGCTCCGCGGCGCGGGCATCGATGTCGAGGAGGCGAAGGCTCGCGCGCGAGCCATGCGGGATGGCATGTTCGCCGGCCGAGCCGATGGCGTGCGGGTCGATGTCTTCGTTCCCTCGATCCCCTTCTATGACGCCGCCCTCGCCGATCGCCGGCGTGTCGCCCTCCTCGGACGTTCGGTTCTCGTCCTCTCGGCGACCTCGCTCTCGGTCTTCAAGATGTTGTTCTTCCGCCGCAAGGACCTCGCCGATCTCGAGCGCTTGCTCGCCATCTCGGACGAGGTTGACAGCAGCGCGGTCCGTGCCGAGCTCGTGGCGATGGTCGGGGAGGAGGACCCTCGGATCGCGACGTGGGACGAGCTCGTGGCCGAGGCGCTCCGTGACTGAGTGCATCCGCGAGGGCCCCCTGACGGGCCTCCGTGAGAGCGAGAGCGCCTGGAGCCTCGGGCCCCTGAGCGTGCACAAGGAGAGGGCGACCTACACCCTCGATGATCCAGGCATCCCCCGCGTCCTCTCGGACACGGCCTGGCTGCGCATCGAGGCCAGCGGAGAGGAGCGCCGCGCGCTCTTTGTGCTCGACGACCCGGCGGAGGCCCCGCGGGCCTCCGATCCCGACGCCCCCCGCAAGGAGAGGCTGATCGGCTGGGTCCCGGCGGCGCAGCTCGACGAGCTCGAGGCCTGGTGCGCCTGGCTCAACGGCCACATCGCCGAGCTCCTCTATGCCCGCCAGCCCAGACCGGAGCAGGTCTTCCCCCGCGCCCTCCGGCCCCTCGACCCGTTGGAGCTGCCCCCTCGCGGACAGTGATCTAGAACCAGCTCAGCACCGTGCCCTGGAAGCTCGCCTCGATAGGGTCGCCCTTGGCGTGGCCCGCGGCGCCCAGCTCGAGGGTGCCGTCGAGCACCCAGCCGAGGAATTGGAAACCCTCCTCCTCCGGCGTGTCCTCGCCGAAGTCGAGGATGAAGAGGAGGGACTCGAAGCCATCGAAGCCGAGGGGATAGCTGACGTTGGGCTGCACGAGCTCGGTCGGGAGCTTGACCAGATGGGCCAGGAGGCGCTCCTCGCCGATGGAGGCCAGGGTGGCGAGGACGGCGGTCTCGCCGGTCGGATCCTCGTCGTCGGGTCCCGCGATCACGCCGACAGCGAAGATCGGCGGGGGCTCTCCCTCCTCCAGCTCGACGAGGAGGCTGCCGGTTCCGGCCTGGAAGGGATCCTGGGTCTCGGCGGCGGCCCAGGTGGTCTCGAGCTCCGAGTGCACGGTCCCGATGGTCTCGAGGCAGATCCCCTCCCGGAGCGGCGGGTGCCAGTCGGGCGGGCCGTCGACGAGCGCGGCCTCGAGGTGGGCGCGGCGGTGGGCGATGCGATCGTGGAGGTTGGCGGCCGCCGCCAGGAAGGGGGGCAGGGAGGGGCCGACCAGCTCCGGGCTCAGCATGCCGATGAGGCGGCTCACCTCCTCGGAGAGCGCCTCCTCGTCCCAGGCCTCGTCGAGGAGCGCCTCGATGGTGTCGACATAACGATCCCGCATCTCCTCGAGCTCCCAGAGGCGGTGGGGCAGGGCGCCTGTGAGCATGACGCCGGGCTCGCTGGTGAGGCCCTCCTCGTCGTCGTCCTCGCCGGCCGCGGCCTCCTCGTCTGGATCCTTGGGATCCTCGGGCTCCTTCGATAGGTCGCCGAACGTCCCGTCGGCTCCCCAAGGGACGAAGCTCAGGCGGCCCTCGTCGGCGGGGTCCGCGTAGATGTAGAAGTTGTTGGTATTGCCCGCGTAGCCGTCCCAGTGGGAGACCAGCACCTCGGCGGCCCAGAACTCGAAGAACTGGTCGAGGTCGATGAGCTCCTCGAGGGCGGCCTCGAGCTCGTCGTCATCCTCCTCGAGGGCGTCGATCACGGCCAAGACGACCGCCTTGCTCTCGTCCGTCTCGCTCGTCTTGGCCTCGAAGGTGTTCATCCACTCCGGGCGGAAGTCGCTGAGGGTGCCCTCGTAGAGGTCGCCGTCGGTCGTACCGAAGTGGCGCTCGAGGAAGGGCCGCTTGACCGGCTCGACGTTCGAGTAGATGCCGAGGTCCTTGCCGTTGACGTAGACGTGGGCCCAGCTACAGCGCGGCGCGGGCAGCCCCGCCGCTGTGAAGACCGAGTACGTGAGGCAGGTCTGGAGGCGCGAGGGATCCTGCTGGTTGTTGTTGAAGGTCAGGCGGCTGACCGTGTGCAGCTCCTGAGCCGCGACGTACTTGTCGAGGCGCACCTTCAGGGAGGGGCGCGTGTCCGAGAGCGAGCCCAGGAAGCCCTTCTTGCGCACCCCCACGGTCCCGAAGACCTCCCCATCGATCGCCACGTCCGCCTCGAACCAGGTGAAGACCTTGTCCGCCGGCCCATCGAGGCATCCCGGGCCCAGCACGTCGAGGAAGTCCCGGGTCTGCCACCGCAGCTCGTCCCAGTCCGCCTCGGCCATCGTGATCTCGACCTGCAGGACCTCTGCGACGTCGTAGACCAGGTCGGACAGGTCGATCTCGGCCAGGGAGTCCTCCCCTTCGCCGTCGCCCGCCGGGCCCCCTTCAGCGTCGTCCGCGCTCTCGAAGGCGTCCTCCTTCCCGTCGCCCCCGGGGCCCTCGTCCCCATCGCTGTCCCCATCGGCTCCCTGGCCCCCGCCCAAGGCGTCCGCCGCATCTTGCGGCGCTCCGGCGCTCCCTAGCGCGTCGGCCTCCAGCCCGGAGGCGCCTGCCTCCACTCCCTGCTCGAGGCTTGCTCCTCCGCTCGCCTCCTCGGAGGCGCAGCCGGCGCCGGCACCCACGGCCAGCAGCGCTGCCAGCGCGATGGAGAAGAGCGAGTCGAACCCTGGTCGAGGGGGCAGTGACTTCATCGCCTCACGCTACGCATCCTCTCCCCTCGTCGCAATGCGGGTGGGTTCGGCCCGGCTGAGGCCCAGCGTGCGGGCCAGGGTCTGGTCGTAGCGCTCGAGATCGTGGGGCTCGAGGCCCGGACAGGTCTCCCAGCGGGGCGAGCTTCGGGGGCACGCTTCGACGTCGGCAGGACCCTTCGCTAGGCTGGGCGCGTGGAGCCTGGCGACCTGGGTACGCGAGCGAGCAGCCTCTTGGGTGAGCGCTGCCTCTTTGTCGATCTCGAGCTCGGTCGCGGGGGGCGCTTTTACGCGATGGCGGCGCGCAGGGGGGAGCGGGAGCGGGTCTGGGAGGGAGGCACCTTCGCGCGGGCCCACGAGGAGCTCGTCGCCCTCGTCGAGCCCAACGACGTCCTCGTCGGCCACAACCTGAACCGCTTCGACCGGGTGCAGATCAGCGAGCGCGAGCCGGGCTCTCCGCTCCTGGCCTTGCCCACCCTCGACACCCTCGAGCTCTCGGTGCTGGCGTTCCCCGGCCGCCCCTATCACCGCCTCACCAAGGGCGATCGCCTGGTGCGGGACGCCATCCCGAGCCCTCTGTCGGACGTGCGTGCGTCCAGGGTGATCCTGGACGACGCGATCGACGCCCTCTCGCGTCTCCCGGAGGACGAGGCCCGCGTGCTCGCCTCCATCCTCGGCAGCGCGCCCCTGCCTGGGCACCAGCGGGAGGGGTGGCTCCGCCTGTTGCCGTGGCTCGGCTGGGGGGCGCCGCCGGCCTTCACGAGGCAGGCGCTCCACGAGCTCTGGCGCGGGCGCGTCTGCGAGCACTCGGAGATCCTCGAGTCGGCCGAGCCGACCCTGGCCTTCGCGATGGTCGCGGCCTGGCTCCGCGTGGCGCAGCTCCAGGATGGCTCGGTCCTGCCCGCCTGGGTGCGGGCGGCCTTGCCGAGCACGAGGACGCTCCTCCAGGGGCTGCGCGGTCGGGCCTGCGGCCACACGGCCTGCTCTTGGTGTCGCAGCCAGCACTCGCCCGAGCACTGGCTCGACGCCGTCTTCGGCTTCCCCGGCTTCCGCGCCGAGCCCTCTACGCCGGCGGGAGAGTCCCTCCAGCGCCTGCTCGTCGAGCGCGGACTCCGCGGCCAGTCGACCTTCGGCATCCTGCCGACCGGCGGGGGCAAGTCGCTCTGCTTCCAGGTCCCGGCGGAGGCCCGCTACCGCCTGCTCGGGCAGCTCACCGTGGTGATCTCGCCGCTGCGCTCCCTGATGAAGGACCAGGTGGACAGCCTGCAGGTGCGCCTCCCCCACGCGCAGGCGATCTACGGGGGGCTGCCCTCGCTCCTCCGCCCCGAGGTCTTCCGCGCGGTCCGGCGAGGCGCCTGCGGGCTCCTCTACCTCTCCCCGGAGCAGCTCCGGAACCGCAGCGTCCAGGCCCTGCTCTCGCAGCGAGAGCTCGGCGCGGTGGTCTTCGACGAGGCCCACTGCCTGAGCCAGTGGGGGCACGACTTCCGGACGGACTACCCCTACGTGCTGAGAGCCATCCGCCGGCTCGTCGAGGCCCAGGGGGCGCCGATGCCGCCGGTATTCCTCTTCACCGCCACCGGCCAGCACGACGCGGTCCGGGAGATCGTCGAGCACGTCCAGAGGGACAGCGGCCACGCCGTCGAGCTCCTCGACGGGGGCTCCGAGCGCCTGAACCTGCGCTACGAGGTGCGCCACGTGCCCGCGGACGCCCGCCTCCAGGTGACCGCGGAGCTCCTCGAGAGCGATCTCGGGGAGGGCACCGCCATCGTCTTCTGCGGCAGCCGCCGCCGCACCGTGGAGATCGCCGAGGACCTGTCCGCGCTCGGCTTCCCGTGCGTGCCTTACCACGCCGGGCTGGACGCCGAGCGGCGGCGCGAGCTCCAGGAAGCCTTCATGGCCGGGCAGCACCGGGTCGTCACGGCGACCAACGCCTTCGGCATGGGGGTGGACAAGCCCAACGTGCGCCTCGTCGTGCACGTCGACATGTCGAGCAGCCTGGAGGCCTACCTCCAGGAGGCCGGTCGTGCCGGGCGGGACGGCGAGCCCTCCAGGGCGGCGCTGTTGTGGGCGCCTGGAGACGCGGAGGCCCGCTTCCGCCTCGGCGCGCTCTCGCGACTCTCGTTCGAGGAGATCGGGGCCCTGTGGCGGGGGCTGAGGGGGCTGCC
>CAZEHU010000142.1:3030-6775 GCA_964511605.1 uncultured Myxococcales bacterium | reverse complement strand
CTTTGCCCAGGCCGCATCCTGGCCGCCCACCTTCAGGGCCACCCCCTCCGGCTCGAACCCGCCGGGCGGTCCGACGTGCTGCACGCTCACCTCGAGGGTCGCCCCGGCCTCCGGAAGACGGGGGGTGGTTCGCAAGAGCCAGCGGCTCCGGCGCGGGGGGATGACCATCGGGCGTCGGTCGTCCAGGTGGACGAGCACCGCCAGGGCCTCCGATCCCGTGAGGGCCACCGTGCAGGGCTCCGAGCAGCAGGTCGCCTCCTGCCCGATGCCGGAGACGCACGCCTCGGTCGCGCCGGTCCCCGTCGGATCCAGGTCGAGGCTGGACGCGCCGTCCGCGGACGGACGCCACCAGGCGGGCTCCTCCGCGGTCAGCCAGGGGACGCCTGGCTCCGCTGCGTGCTGGGACCACGCCCCCGAGGGCCATCGGACCTGCACCTGGACCGCTTCCGAGCAGCTCTCCCATCCCAGCGCGACCTCCGGGGCGGCCACCGCGCCGAAGTGTCCGCCGGCCGTCACGTGCCGCACGACCTTGGCGCCACCTGCGCTGCAGGTCGCCTCGACGATGGCCCCGGTGGCCGGCGAGCCGCTCACTGTTGGGACGAGCCGCAGCGTCAGCGCGCGCTGCCCCTCCGCGAGCTCGAGGCCGTTGCGCCAGAATCCCTCCCGTGTCGTGGAGCCGCCGAGGGCCACGTCCGGCAGGCCATCGCGATCGAGGTCGTGGAGGGCGAGCTGCCGGCCGGTACCATAGGCGTTGGGATCGTAGGGCAGGGCGGCGCGCTCGAAGCCCCCCTCCGCGGTGCCGAGGTAGAGCAGCTCCGGCGCCACCTCGGCCAACAGGAGCCCAAGGGTCCCGCCCATCGTGATCCCGCCGTGGCCGATGAGGAGGTCGAGCCTCCCGTCCGCGTTCACGTCGCCGAAGCTCGGCCCCCAGTGCATGCGGGCCCCGCCATGGACGAAGCCGTGGGTGAGTCCGCGGGCCGCCGTCTCGTCCTTCCAGCCCCCGCCTGCGGATCGGACCGCCAGGAGGTCCAGCCCGGTCGAGGTCTGGAAGAGGTCCAGCAGCCCGTCCCCGTCGACGTCGGCAACGGCGGCCCCCCGCCCGATCGTGCCCGGATCCCAGGTGCTCAGGGCGGCGTCCACCTCGAAGGTGGGAGCGTCCGCTCCGTCCGGCGTCACGTTCCGCAGGATCCGGGCCGGGCCGTGGTAGCCGCTGTGGTTGATGCTCTCCACCACGTCGAGGCGGCCGTCTCCGTCCATATCCGCCAGCGTGATCCCGTAGGAGAAGCTGTCTCGCGAAGGGTGCAGCACTTGCCGCTCGAAGCGGCCGTGGCCGCGGTTCACGAAGACCAGGTCCGGGGTCCCCGCTCGCAGCAGGCGCTCCGGCGTGAAGACCGAGGTCGCCAGCACGATGTCCACCAGGCCGTCGCGGTTCAGGTCGCCCGCCGCGGCGTCGTAGACAGTGCCGATGGGGACCTCGGGCAGCTCCAGGGCCTCCGCCTCGAGCTGATCGGGGCCCGCGACCCGGAGGATCACCGCGGCGCTGCCGATGATCACCACCTCGTCGACACCATCACCGGGATCCATCGTGCCTCGATCCACATCGAGCACCACCGCGACACGCCACGTCCCGAGGGAAGAGGTGACCGGCTCGGGCCAGGCCACCTCCTCGACCACCGGTATGCCCTCGCCCTCGAGCTCGAGTCGGCGGAGCAAGTGCCGGCTCAGCCACAGGGGCTCGGGCCAGCCGTCGCCCGTCACGTCGAGCGGGAAGACCGTTGTCGTGTCGGGGCTCGCCCCCGCGAGGCCGCTGGCGGTCCCCCAGTCCTCCCAGGTCGGAGCCACGGGCCCCGCGGCCCGCGGGATTCCGCCACTAACGAGGACAGCGAGGGCCGCCATCGCGGCCAGCCAGGTCGGGTAGCACGGTGGGTGCAGCGGTGGGTGCAGCGGTGGGTGCGGCGGTGGGTGCGGCGCCATCGGGCCCAGCATAGCGCAGGAGGGTCGAGCGCGATCGGGTTTGACAGCCGCTGGAGTGGAGGGCAGAACCCAAGACATGGCACAGAGTCTGTCGAAGTCGCTCCTCGTCACGGCGCTCGCGCCGTGTCTCCTCCACCTCGCGCCCCCTGCGCTCAGCGCTCCCGTCTTGGGTGCAGAAGCCGCGGGCCCCATGAAGAAGTGGTTCCCCAAGCTCGCCGGCCTGACGGTCCAGGGGGTGTCCATCGGCGGCGACTCGGTCGTCGTCGCGCTCGCGGGCGGCTGCGAGCTGGTGGTCAGCCATCCCGAGGCGCCAGCCTGTGCGACCAACGCGGCCCACGGCACGGTCGTGCTGTGCTGGCGCGGCGAGGGCTGTCCTGACGACGCGACCCGCGCGGCCGCCGTCGCCGCGGCTGGGCGCCTCGACCTGCCCTGGCGGGATCCGGAGGGTGAGGGTGCCCCTGCGGCCGACGCCAAGGATCCCACACGCAAGAAGCTCCTCGCCCTCCGCGGAGAGCTTAGCGCGCACGCGGCCTCGGCCAACGAGGAGGCCGCGCAGGCCACCCTCCGCAAGCTGCTCGGGCTCGAGGGTGTCAAGGCGGTGGAGTGGCTGAGCGTGCTGCCCCTCGCCAAGGCCCATGGGCTCGGCGGCAAGGCCTGGAAGCGGGCGACCTCCGGCGACCTCCACGATCTCGACGTCGACGTGATGACGACGCTCTTCGTGACTCTGCTCATGGGGGCCGACAGCGGGGCCGCGGTGGGCCGCGTGCTGCTTGGAGGGCGTAACGCTTGCAGCATGATGCCCATGGCCACCACCTTCCTCGAGGTCGGGGACCACGAGGCCGCGGCACGCCTCGCCGGCGCGGCCCGCATCGCGGACGCGGAGTGCTTCGACGCCTATGCCGTCGAGGTGGAAGCCTGCGCCCTCACCGGTGACGCGGACTCCCTCCGTGCCGCCGGGGCGGCTGCCCTGGCCCGCTTCCCGGATCACCCGGAGCGGGAGCGCATCGAGGAGCCCTACCTCATCTCCCAGGGCAAAGTGGCCGACCTGCGCGCCTCCCTCGAGGCCCGGCTGGCCAAGGGCGAGCGGGATCACGATCTCGTGCGGGCCGTTCTCGGCTGGTACCTGTCCGAGGAGGACACCACGGCCCAGCTCAAGGCGAAGGTCGCTGCCGCCGACGCCAACCCTAGGGACGGCGTCACCGCCTACCACGCCGGTGGTCTGCTCCTGGACGCTAGCCAGTACGAGCGCGCCAAGCTCTACCTCGAGCCCCTCGTGGAGACCTGGCCCGACGATCCCCTCCTCCGCATGGACCTGGCCTATATCGCCTTCCACCTCGGGGATCAGGCCAGCGCGGAGGCGAGCCTGGCGGAGGCCACGAAGCTGGGGCCGAGCCACATCGACGTGCTCTACGCCCGCATCGAGATCCTGCGGGACAGCGCCCGCGACAAGGCCCTCGAGGCCGCCGACGCCTGGCTGCGCGCCGTGGTGCGCACGGCGGCCGCACGCACCTACAAGCGCAAGCGTGTCGAGGAGATCCGCGACGCCCTCGCCGCCTGCATCGAAGAGGATACCGAGGGTCCCTGCGAGGCGCCCTGGGGCCACATCTTCGACAGCGTGGCCCTCGACAAGGCCTACGCGGAGCAGAAGAAGCTCGACGATGAGGGGGTCGAGGCCCTCGCTGAGCAGCCCTTCGACAAGATGAAGGACGGCGGCACCGGGCTGCCGCCCGGCTGGGTGGTGCCACCGGGCTACCGTCCGCCCCCGGGATGG
>CAZEHU010000142.1:0-3020 GCA_964511605.1 uncultured Myxococcales bacterium | reverse complement strand
GCCACCGCCCGGCATCGAGGCGCCCGCGGGCTGGAAGCCGTCCGAGGGTGTGCCGAACCAGGTGCGCGCGGCCGGTGGACCGGACGAAGCGCCGGACGAAGAGGCGGTGCCCCCCGGCGGCCCCGACAAGCCCGCTCCCTCCGAGGGGGGAGCCGGATCACCCTCCGAAGGGGGGGCTGGAACACCTGAGCGCCCGGGCGAGTAGCGCTCGAGGCCTCGATCTTCCTCGGCCGGCTGGCCGGCTGCCTCAGCGAGCCCGGCTCCTCCGCTCGAGCCAGCGGGTGTGGAAGGGCTCCAGGATCCCCATCCAGACGCCGCCGACGCCCACGATGAGTGTCCACCAGGGCAAGAGCGGCACGTCCATGTCGAACAGTGCCGCGGCGAAGGGCAGACAGAACGCCGCCATCGCCACGCCCATCAGCCGCTGGATCCACCAGATGGTGCGCTCACCGCGCGGTCTCGGGGTCGGCTCAGCGTCCACGGGAGCTCCCGGGCCGGACTCTGGATCCGCTGTGGGTGAGGAAGGCCTCGAGGTACTCCTCGCCCGAGAGGCGGAAGCGCCAGCTCTCCGGCAGGTAGCGCCAGCGGACGATGCCCTCGCCGTCCACGACGAACGCAGCCGGGCGGGAGACCTCGTCCCCCAGGGTGATGTCATCGAGGCCATAGCGCGCGATGACCTCGCCCGGCGTATCGCTCAGCTTCAGCATACCGATGCGCTTGAGCTCCCTCCACCCCACCATCTCCTCCCAGGTGTCGGTGGAGATGGTCACGACGACCCCGCCCGCCTCCCAGATCTTCGGTGTCACAGACTCGAGACCATCCAGGTCTCGTAGACAGAAGGGTCACCAGTGGGCCCGGAAGAAGACGAGCAGGGTGGGGCGGCCCTTACTCGCGGGCAGGCTGTAGGCGCGGCCGTCGGGATCGAGGAGCCTGAAGTCGGGGGCCGGCTCGCCCACCTCGGGGGCCTCCACGGAGACCGGCAGCGTGTACGTGTAGATGTACACGTAGGAGATGTAGGACCCGATCCCGAAGAAGCACAGGAACGCCGAGAGCGCCAGGTTGCTCCGCGCCAGGACCCCGCCTCGCCGGTAGAGCAGGTATCCCAACGCAAGGCCCGTGAGACCCGCCACCACCACCAGCAGCGTGAACCACCACGGCTGCTCGCTGAACGCCTTGAAGGTCGAGTAGTGGCTGGTGAACAGGTAGAGGTTCAGGCTGCTCGCCGCGAACGCGGTCGACACGCACCACACCACGACAGCCGCGGCGGGCAGTCGCGGAGCGAACGCCGGGGCTGCTGCCGCTTCCTGCATGGCGGAATGCTCGCACGACCGGTAGCGGGGAGGCAAGGGGCTGGAAGGCCAGCCCCGAGTCCGGGGTTTCGATCCCGCAAGCGAGGCGATAGAGTCGCGCCCGCCTCGTACCAGCGGGGCATCGGGAGTACCATGCGCTACCACATCCACCGATCGGTCTTCCTCCTCCTGGGCTCCGCCCTGCTGCTGCCGAGCCTAGGGCTGCTGGCCTGCGACAAAGGCAGCGGAGAGACCGCGAAGTCGGGAGCAGAGGCCGCGAAGCCTGGGGCGGAGGCCGCGAAGCCTGGGGCGGAGGCCGCGAAGCCTGGAGCGGAGGCTGCCAAGCCTGCTGCCGCACGGACCTTCACGGTCGATCCCTCCTTCCCAGCGTGGAAGCCCTTCCCGGACCTCACGGCCGAAGCGGAGAAGCGCTCGCCCTGGGATAACTTCACCTCCGCGGATCCGCTGAAAGCGAACCGCACCCGCATGGACCGCTTCAACTCGATCGAGGTCCAGTGGAAGCGCTACTCGGCCGACCCGATCGGCTCGATGATGAAGGACGGCAAGATCCACTTCCAGGTGGTCAACAGCCTCTACCGGGAGGGCGTGCTCAAGCTCGAGGAGAGCGCCCAGACCATCGAGAAGATGCGCCAGTACATCAAGGATCACCCGGGCGACCCCGTCCTCGAGGGCAACCTCTTCATCGCCCTCATCCACATCGGGCTCGAGGACGAGGCCTTCAAGGTCCTCGGTGAGATCAAGGACAAGGAGGCCTTCCTGAAGAGCTGGGATGCCAACTTCTATGCGGCGATGTTGTTGTTCCGATACCGCCGCTACAAGGAGGTCAAGCCCTTCATCGAGCGCGCCGCGGCCATGAACCCGACCCCGTGGATCAAGCTCTGGCATCGGGTGGCGCTCATCGCCGCGGAGGGGGAATCGGCCCTGGCGAAGGCCGACGAGATCTTCAAGTTCGGCGCCCACATGGGCGGCTCCAAAGGCGCGGACTTCCCCTTCGCCGAGGTCAGCGACCACTGGGGCTTCCGTCGCTGGCACCTCGCGGGTGCGGTGGCCTTCACCGATCTCGACCGCGACACCTACCTCGACTTCATCGGACAAGGGGTCTACGCGGCCACCGAGGTCTACCGCCACACCCCCGGGGAGGGCTTCAAGCGGACCGAAGAGCTGATGCCCTCCACGGCGAATACCCCCAGCGGCAACGTCGCGGCGGACTTCGACAACGACGGCTATCCAGACCTCTACACCGCCTCGGCGGCCTGGTTCGGCGCTGGACCCAACCGCATGTTCCGCAACGTGGAGGGCAAGTCCTTCGAGGACGTCAGCGGACGCGGGGACTCCGCTCTGCTCGCGCAGAACTCCACCGGCGTCACGACCCTGGACTATGACAACGACGGCCTCCTCGACATCGCCACCACCGGCATCAAAGGGGGCTCGCTGCGTCTCTTGAAGAACAAGGGCAACTTCGAGTTCGAGGATGTCACCGAGGCCGCCGGCATCCCGCCAAAGGCGCCCCTGATGACCGTCGGCATCGCGACGGGCGACTTCGACAACGACGGCGACATGGACCTGTTCCGGAACTCCACTGGAGACAACGAGATCTTCATGAACCAGGGGGATGGCACCTTCAAGGCCGAGGGCAAGGAGCGAGGCGTGATGTTCGGTACCTTCATCGGCTTCGCCACGTGGTCCTTCGACTACGACAACGACGGCGAC
>CAZEHU010000141.1:1542-6845 GCA_964511605.1 uncultured Myxococcales bacterium | reverse complement strand
CGAGGGCGGGCCACAGCGACAAGCACCTCGAGGAGGCCAAGGGCATCACCGTCTTCGGGGACACCCAGACGCAGATCGAGCTCCAGCTCGGCCACGTCTGCAACAACCGCTGCGTCTTCTGTGTCTCCGGGCAGCTCACCGAGCAGCGCATGGCCAAGCAGATCCCGGTCGAACCGGTGCTCGCGGCCATCCGCAAGGGCGCCGCCGATGGGGTGAAGCGGGTGACCTTCCTCGGCGGCGAGCCGACGACCCAGCGCAGCTTCATGCCGGCGCTCAGGCTGGCGGTGGAGCTGGGGTACGAGGAGATCGTGCTCTTCACCAACGGGGTGCGCACCCGGAAGCCCGCGTTCATCGACAAGATCATGGCCCTCGGCGGGAGCTACGAGTGGCGCTTCAGCGTGCAGGGCTGCGACGAGGCCTCCCACGATCGCGTCACGGAGCGGGCGGGCTCCTTCCAGCGCATCACAGAGGGCATGGAGTACGTGGCCTCGATCGGCGAGGACGTCACCGTCAATATGTGCGTCAACGAGTACAGCTACCGCTCGCTGCCGCTCTTCCGGGACGTCATCGAGCGCTACGAGGTGCGGCAGGTGCACATCGATCAGGTGCGGCCAAGGGATGCCGGCGCCCGCTCCGACGAGTACCTCCGCGACATCATGGCCCGCTACTCGGACATGGCCCCCTACCTCGCCGAGATGCTCGAGCGCATCGAGGATCTCGATCCCGACTACGACGTGAACCTGGGCAACTATCCCTACTGCCAGCTCCCGGAGTGGGCCCACAAGATCCACCACGATGGGCAGAAGACCTTCACCTACCCGGCCGACGGCATGGGGAACTTCTGCGATCCTTTCGACAAGTACCCAGACAAGCGGCAGGACAAGCACCACCCGCCATCGTGTGGCCCGTGTGTCTTCCGCTCCGAGTGCAACGGCGTCTTCGAGAAGTACGCCGAGCTCTTCGGCACCGAGGAGTTCGTGCCGGTGACCCGGGAGCGCCTCCTGGAGCTCGATCCCGGCCAGCGCTTCTTCGGCATCCTGGTGGAGCCCTACCTGCGGCCGGTCGTCTCGACGCCGCCCCCGGAGCCCTGGCGCCGCCTCGACGTCTTCCGCAATACCCGCGAGCGCCTCGTCGAGCTCCGCTGCGCGGATAGCGGGGGCCGACCGGCCACACTGATCTTCACCCCGCTCGAGGCCTACGACCCGCCGGCCCACGTCCACCCCCCCATCCTGCGCACCGATCGCTTCCGGATGAGCGTGCTCCTCGACCCCCGGGTCCGGCCGGGCGACGCCCTGGCGCTGGTGAGCTGGGCCGAGGGGCAGATCGCTCGGACCGAAGGCGTCGAGCTCACGGAGCCGGTGGACATGGCGCGCCTGGTGGCGGGCCTGATGAGCCCGCAGCGCCTCGACAAGGGCCGCCGGCGCATCCGGCGCCTCACCGCCGCCATCGAGGATCGCGGGCGCTTCGGCCGCTGGACCTATCGCGGCCAGCGTCGCCTGGGCGCCGGGCTCGGAACGGTGCTGGCCCTCCGGGAGCCGGAGGCCGGATGGGAGGTGGATCTGACCCTCGAGCTCCAGCCGGATCCGGACCGGCCGCTCGTGGGCATCCGCTACCAGCTCGGCCAGGACACCCCGCCCGCCGAGGCCCAGCCGGTGGTGGCCGAGGTGATGCAGGTCTTGAGGGGATAGGGCTTGGTGGACTCCCCGAGGAGGCTCGAGCTCGCCTCCCACATCCCCGAGGTGCACGAGGCCCTGACCGGGCGGTTTGGCGGCTATGGGGGCGACGTCGAGGCCATCGAGCAGGCCCTGGGAGCCCGCGTGCGGGTGGTGCTCGAGCACGAGGTGCGCCCGGAGACCCTCCACCACCTCTCCGATCTCGTACGCTTCGTCGATGATCACCTGCGGGACGTCGCGGGCATCGCCTTCGTCGTGCGCGGACCGCTGCCGGAGGGCGCCGCGCTGCTTCCGTGGTGGCGCTCCGCGGCGGCCTCCTGTCGCTCGCGGGAGGTGGGCTTCGTGGTCGAGCCGCCCGGCGCCCTGCCCGAGGAGCCGGGCGAAGGGCTGCGCCAGCCGCCACCCTCGCCCCAGCGCTTCGTGGAGCCCGAGGAGCTGGCGATGTACGCCGTCGAGGCGGGCGTGCGCAGCCACGAGGAGGCGACCCGAGCCGCGGTGGAGAGCCTCGGAGGCTTCGCGCGCTTCGTGCATCCGGCCAAGCTGGGGATCCCGGCGGACGTGCTGGCGGAGATCGTCGCCGAGAGCCCGCGCGACGGCGAACGTCTCGCGCGCGCGCACGGCGCGGTGCCTCGGGTCGGGCTCCTGGCGATGCCGGCCACCGGCGGGACCGTCCCGGACGAGCGGGTCGTCGGGGCCGTGGCGGCGGCGTGCCGCGCGCTCGGGACCGAGCCGCTGGTGGTGGAGAGCGCAGAGACCCTCGAGGCCGCTGGCAGCCTGGACTTCCATGTGGTGATCGCGCCCCTCGAGGCCCACCCCTTCTCGGCCGGGCTCGCGGCCTCGCTGGCTGCGCTAGGGACCGAGGATCGTGAGGCGGTGCTCGAGGCGATAGGGAGGGCATTCGGGGAGCACGCTCGTGGCGCCGACTCGCGGCCCCCGGCCGACTGGCTGCCGGGGCTGATCTCCGAGGTCCTCGCTGCCAGAGGCGCCGATCCCGCGCGAGCACCGCTCATCGACCTGTGGATCCTCGATGGGGGTCCGCTGGACTTCGTCGCGACCGGCACCGATCCCCTGGGAGCGGATCGTTTCGCGCTGGACACCCTGAGCCTCACGCCTTCGGACGCGCCGTGGGTCTCGGCGGCCCTCGAGGCCGGCCATCCCCACGCCGAGCGCCGATCCGTCCGGCTCCGCGGCGTGATGCCGGCCGAGCGCCTGGCGGCCCGCTTGCCAGGACCGCAGCCCGGGACCGAGGGTCCGGTCATCCTGGGCCTGGCCTGCACGACCTTGCAGAACCACGCGGCGGCCCTCGTCGCGGGCGGGCGGGTGGTGGCGGCGGTCCAGGAGGAGCGGCTGCGCCGCCGCAAGCAGACCGGCTGGCATCCCCCCGGGCGTCCCGGGGTGACGGTGGTGAGCGATGGGCAGCTCCCCCTCGATGGCGCGTGGCCCCGGCGTTCGATCGATCGGGTCCTCGAGCGGGCCGGGCTCCAGATGAGCGATGTGGACGTGGTGGCGTACAATGGCGTGCCGAATCGCTTCTTCCCCAGCTACTCCCTGAGCGATCCGGCCCGCCCGCCGGTCACCATCGTCGAGGGGCGGAGCGTGTACGTGCCTCACCACCTGAGCCACGCGGCCTCCGCGTGGCGGGTCAGCGGGCTCGAGGACGCCTTCGTCTTCACGGTCGATGGGCGCGGGGAGCGCGATACGGCCGCCTTCTTCGAGGCCGAGGGCGGGTCGCTCCGCCGGGTCGTCGACGTGTTGGTGGGCGAGGACAGCCTGATCGGCGGCGTCTACGAGTACATCACCACGATCCTCGGCTTCGGCCACTACGGCCAGGGCTCGACGATGGGTCTGGCCGCGATGGGGCAGCCGGGTATCGATCTCACGCGCTTCCTCTCGGTGCGGAGCCGCGACGACCACGACATCCACGATCGGGGGATCCTGGAGGCCTTCGGCCACCTCCTCCGCGACCGGGACGGCCCCCTCCTGGACTCCCACCTGGCCCTGGCGGCGAGCGTGCAGCACGCGCTCGAGGAGGCGGTGATCCGCTTCATCGACGATGGCCTCGGGGGTCGGCACGCCAAGCACCTCTGTCTGGCGGGCGGAGTGGCGCTCAACTGCTCGATGAACCAGCGGCTCCGGGAGCACTTCGGCGTCGAGCAGATCTACGTGCAGCCGGCGGCGCACGACGCCGGCACGGCCCTCGGCGCCGCGGTGGAGGCCTGGTGGGAGCTGACCGGGGAGCCCCTGGTCGAGCCCCTGCACCACAGCTACCTGGGCCCCGAGTACAGCGACGCCCACCTCGGCGCCACGCTCGAGCGCTTCGCTCTACCCTTCGAGGCCCCCGAGGACCTGCCCGAGGCGGTCGGGGAGCTGGTGGCCTCGGGGCGGATCGTGTGCTGGTACCAGGGGGGCTCGGAGTTCGGCCCGCGGGCCCTCGGAGCCAGGAGCATCCTGGCGGATCCCCGCTCGAGGGAGATCAAGGCGCGCCTGAACGTGCTCAAGGGCCGGCAGTGGTGGCGGCCCTTCGGTCCCTCGATCCTGGCGGGCCACGAGGCCGACTTCTTCGAGCACCCCTTCCACACCCCCTTCATGCTCTTCACCCTGCCGGTCCGCCCCGAGCGGCAGGACGACATCCCCGCGGTCCTGCACCAGGACGGCACCACGCGCCCGCAGTCGGTGGCCGAGGAGGTCAGCCCGCTCTACCACCGCATGATCAGCGCCTTCCACAGCAGGACCGGCATCCCGATGGTGGTCAATACCTCGTTCAATACCGCCCACGAGCCGATCGTCGAGAGCCCCGAGGATGCCATCGCGAGCTTCCTCGCGCTGGGCGCCGACGCGCTTGCGCTGGGGCCCTTCCTGGTGCACCGCTCGCAGATCCGCTGAGGGGACGCGGAGCTACGGCGCCCTGAGGTAGAGGATCGGCGCCGGCAGTCCAGGCGCTCGCGAGAGCCGGCCGTCGGCGGTGAGCACCGCGGCAGCACGCGCCTGCGCAGCAGCCACGTACAAGGCGTCGTAGGCAGAGACGTTGGCGCGGAGCGCCCACGCCCGTGCGAGGAGGGGGCGATGTCCGAGGCGCTCGAGGGGCCACGCGGCCAGATCCTCGAGGGCCTCGTCGGCCCGGTGGGCCGTGAGCAGCGCGGATCGCACCGCTCGGCGGAGGAAGGACATCACCTCGGCGTCGAGGAGCTCCGGGGCGGCGACGTCGGCTCCGCTCACGATGTCCAGAGCCCGCAGACCGGTGGAGGTACGTAGGAGCACCTCGATGGCTGCGGAGGCATCCAGGACGTAGCTCAATCGGCCCCCCGGGGGGTCTCCAGGGCGTCCGCCACCGAGCGCTCCCGATCCTCACGTAGCTCGCGGAGGAGCCCTGCCGCGGGGCGATCGAGGTGCACGGGCTGCCGGGTCGCGAGCTGCTCCCGGAAGCGGCGACGCTCGAGCTCCTTGACCACCGCCTCGAGCACGAGATCACGGATCGAGCGCCCCTCGAGCCGCGCCAGCTCACGGAGCTCGCGGTGGATCTCCTCCGGTACGTTCTTCACCTGTACATGGGCCATGAGCATGACGGTTAGCATGCCGATAGCATGCCAGCAAGAGACAGGCCAAAAGCAACACCAGCCCCGGGATGGGGCG
>CAZEHU010000141.1:0-1532 GCA_964511605.1 uncultured Myxococcales bacterium | reverse complement strand
GCGGTGGCGCTCGAGCAAGGGAAGACCTGCCCCTCGATCACCAGCTCCGAGAAGCCGCTGACCAGCGAGATCGTGCCCGGCGGCACCCCCGTATCCACCGTCTTGGGTTTCCAGCCGCTCGCCACGCCGCCGGGCCAGTGGGTCTTGACCCACTGGCTGTGGCTGAAGAGGACCTCGTCGTGCCGGAAGGCCAGGAAGCCGTACTTCTTGTAGAACCACTCCCAGGAGTAGCCGGGATCGGCCCCGGTCTGGTCGAGGGGCCACGGGATGCCTTGCCCCACCGCCTGGCCGTATACCCGCACGGGTCCCGTCTTGTAGAAGTCACCGTTGGTCGCCGCCTGCACCCCCTGGCCCGATGCGAAGGAGGCCGTGGTCTGAAGGCTCGACGGTGCCTTCGTCGCGCGCACGTGCACACCGTCGGCGCAGAGATCGACGAGCGTCACCCAGGTATGCGTCGAGGGACCCGTGGTCGTATAGTGGCGCCATATGAGCCCGGGCTGCGGGCTCTTGTCCGAGACCAGGGTCATCGTCACGGCCCCGGCGGGCGCTGCCGACCACAGCGCCGCGAGCACGAGCCCCAGGGCATGACGGCGAGATCTCACGGGGAGAGTATGGCACAGGCTCCGAACACTCCGGCCTCCGGCGGCCACTGGACCTCGACGCTCACCGCGCTGCTCGTCGCCATGGCGCTGGGCGCCCAGTCCGCGGCCTGCGCAGGGCAGGCCCCGACGTCCACCGAGCCCGCCGCCGAAGCTACGCCCGAGTCCGTGCAGGCCAAGGTCTTCCTCACCCTCGTCGAGCCCCCCGCCCACTTCGTCTGGGTGCGGCTGCGGGTCGAGGTCAGCGGCCAGACCTTGCGCACGGTGGGGCCCGTGGCCTGGAATACGGGCCAGGAGCTCGAGCTCTCGGTGCCGACCGAGGGCCCACCCTTCTTCGTGGAGGCCGAGGTCCGAAGCGCGGGCGACCTGAACCTCCGCCCGGACTGGCTGGGCGTCTCCTCGACGCTCGACGCGGGTGCGACCGAGCTGGACATCGTCGCGGAGGCCATCGCCCTCGGGCCCGCCGAGCTCGACGCCGAGGCCCTCTCGGACGACGAGGTCCAGGTCTTCGTGACCACGGACGACGCCACCCGCGTCCTGATCTCCCAGGATCCGACCCTGGGCGCCGAAGCGACGGTGATCGAGCTGGCCGACGACGACTGCGGCAACGGCGTCTGCGCTTTCCTGCTCGATGTCTCGGCGGACGAGGCCGGCCACGTGGACCTCTTCGCCCGCGTCGGTGACAGCCTCGGCTGGGCGCCGCAGCTCATGCATAGCGGCGTGACCATGGACATGATGGCGGGACTGGAGGGGGTGCGCGCCACCGTGGCCCCGGCGATCGGGCCCCCGGGCACCCAGGTCGAGGTCACCTTCGCCGATCCGGCCGAAGCGGCCCTGCTCGGTGAGGAGATGGTCGACACCATCGACTTGCGCTTCGAATTGCGCACCGAGGACGGCAAGGCCACCCTCTTCCTGCCCGACAAGGCCGTCGGC
>CAZEHU010000140.1:0-6854 GCA_964511605.1 uncultured Myxococcales bacterium | reverse complement strand
CGCGACAGATGCGGCCGACGTCGAGCTCCACGTCGAAGAGGTCGACGCCGCTTTGGGCACCTGGGCCATCACGGTCCTCCCCGCGGCGGGCGCGAAAGCCGACCCCGACGAGCGGCTGGGGACCTCGGTGCAGCTCATGATCACCTGGTAGGGAGGCCCTGGAGAACTAGCTGTATACAAATCCTCCTAATCAACCTACAGTCAATCCATGCAGTCCTTCTCGGGCCGACAGAGGGAGCGCAAGCTCCTCCTCGACCACCTCACGCGCCCGGGGGCAGGGCTCTTCGTGCTGCGAGGACGGCGCCGCGTAGGCAAGACCACACTGCTCAGGCATGTGCTGGGCGAGCTGGAGGGCGCGGCCTTCCACGTAGGCACGAAGTCGACGACCACCGACGAGCTGCGGCGGCTGTCGAGGGAGCTCGCCCGGTCGTGGCGCATGCCCTACCTCGAGCGGGAGCCCCTCCGCTCCTGGGAGGGGCTGTTCGAGCGTATGGCGAGCCTCGAGGGGCGCCGGATCCTCGTGCTGGACGAGTTCCCCTACCTGGTCGAGTCGGAGCGGGCCTTGCCGGGACTCCTGCAGGCTGCGTGGGACAGGGACCTCCAGCACAGCCAGCACAAGATCGTGGTCTGTGGCTCCTCGGTGGCGATGATGGAGCGGACCTTCTTCTCCGAGCGCTCGCCGCTGTTCGGTCGCCGAACTGGCCAGCTCCGGCTCCTTCCCCTCGGGCCAGCGTCCGTGGCGGAGATCCTCGGCCTCGGGACCCTCGATGCCATCGAGACTGCCGCGCTATTCGGCGGCCTGCCGGGCCACCTCGTCCGGCTGGAGCGCGGCGCCTCCGCCAGAGGGAACCTGCTGCGACGGGTCCTTGCATCCGGGGAGCCCCTATACGAGGAGGTCCCCTTCCTGCTCCGCGAGGAGCTGCGCGAGCCGAGGGTCTACCAGGCCGTCCTCTCGGCCATCGCAGGAGGCGCGCGGCGCTTCGGGGAGATCGCGAGCAAGGTGGGCCTCGACCGGGCCAACCTCTCACGCTACCTCGGCACGCTCGATGAGCTGGGGCTGGTGGAGCGCGAGGTCTCGGTGTTGGAGCGAACACCGGACAAGAGCCGGCGGGGATTGTACCGGGTGAGCGATCCCTTCGTCGCGACCTGGTTCGCGTTCGTGCACAGGCATCGGGATCGCTTGGAGCGTGGCGAGCACGTGGAGGCCTTCGAGCAGGAGATCGAGCCTCGCCTGCCGGCGTGGCTCGGCCGAGCCGTCGAGCCGACCCTCACCGCCCTGCTCCGCCGAGGTCCCGGCGCCGCGCGGCTTCCCTTTCGGCCCGTCCACGTAGGCCGGCACTGGCGGGGGGACAGAGAGTTCGACGTCGTGATGCTCGACGAGGAGCGAACCCAGGCCGTGGTCCTGGAGATCAAGTGGTCGCGGCGCCCCGTGGGGGCGGGCGCGCTCGCGGAGCTGCGGAGGCGGATCGGCGACGACGCCGAGCTCGGGGCCCTCGACTGCACATCCGGGGTCATGAGCCGCTCGGGCTTCACGGCCGCGGCGCGTGCCGGCGAGGAGGGAGGGCTCTTGTTCGAGGCCGAAGAGCTCCTGGGACCCCCTACCCCTTGAGGGAGGCCAGGGCGATGCCCGGCACCTTCAGCCAGCTCGGCTCCACCTCGAAGCGGAAGAGCTTGCGGGCGACGTTGTGGGCGTTCCTGTTCGTGGAGAACCAGGGGGGGAGCGGCGCGATCTTGAAGGGGCCGCGGATGACGCTCTTCTGCGGGCGGTCGAACATCTGGGTGTTGTGGACCACGCCGACGCCGCTCTGCACGTCGAAGACGTCGCTGCCGGAGATCCCGCCCCAGGTGGTGACGCAGAGGCCGTAGGCCAGGGCCGGCCAGTGGTTGACCACGACGGCGCCCACCCGGAGGTCCGCGATCGCCTGCTCGAAGGCCTCGGAGACGCCGGGCTCCTCGAGGGTCTTCGGGTGGATGATGAGGGCCGCGTTGAGGGTGCCCCACACCTGGTCGTTGGCGAAGGCCGTCGCTCTCTGGAGGAAGTCGACGGTGGACGAGGCGTCGAGGGGTACCTCGCTCGTCACCGAGCAGAAGGCCTCCGTGGTGAAGCAGATGTCCTCCGGGTTCGAGGCGTCGAGGTCCCGGCAGAGGGTCCAGGGCAGGCTGTCCGAGCGGCCATCGTGCTTCTGCACGGCGTCAGGGTGGGACTCGACGAAGCTGCTGTGCCGCTCCTCGGCCCCCGGATAGTAGGCGGACCGCGTCGGAAGGGAGGCCAGGACCTCCTCGAGGCGGGCCAGGAGGGCCTCCCGCTGATCCCAGCCCTTGTGGGTGATGATCACGCGGGTGGCGTTGCAGTTGAAGCCGGCGTTGTTGGCGATCTGGGTCGCCAGGTTCTGCGCGTGGAAGTCGATCTCCCCGGCCTTCCAGGGACCCGGCACCACGATGACCGGGCTGACGTTGCCCAGCTCGCTGGTGATGCGGCGCGCGTTGAAGCGCTCGCCCTTCGCTTTGCGGCGCGCGCCCTCGGGTCCGGCGCCGAAGACGATGGCGTCGTGGCTCTTGTCGGAGCCGGTGATGTGGATCTCCTCGACCAGCTCGTGGCTCGTGAGGTACTTGCCCTCCTCGACCCCCCCGTAGGTGATGCGCAGGAAGCCACCCTCCACCAGGACCTGCATCGCCTCGGCGATGAAGGGTCCGGTGTAGTCGTTGACCGGGTTCATCTTCAGGCAGACCACCTGATCCTCGACGAAGAGCTTGTGCAGGGCGTCCATCGGGCCGATGGAGCTGACGTTGCCGGCGCCGAGCACCAGGGCCACCTTGCCCGAGACCGCCTCGCCGGCGGCCTTGCGCTTGTAGAGGGAGGCGGTGTGCTCGCCGAGGTTGGCCTCGGTGATCCCCGGATCCATCCAGATCTCCCCCTCGAAGCCGGTGTACATCAGCTTGTCGAAGCCCTCGTAGGGGAAGACACCGACGGCCACCTGGCCGCTCGGCAGCGTGCGCACCTCGCCGCGGATCTGCGGCTCGCCGTGCTCCAGGAGCTCCATCAGGGTCTGCTCGAGCAGGCGCAGGTTGCGGGCCACCGAGAAGGGGCCGCCGAGCCACTCCTCGCTCTCAGGCGGGGTGTCGAGGGCGATCCCCTTGGCCTCGCAGGCCCGCACCACCCAGCGATCCGCGACACGCGCGAGGTCCTTGCGCATGGCCTGAAGGAGCTCGATACGCTCGACCAGGTCCACCCCCACCCAGGCGTCCTTGGCCTCGTGCAGGACCGCCAAGGAGCGATCCATCCACAGCCGGTCGGTGGGCGGGATGTTGCTCTTGGCCTGGGGGATCCTGGCAGATCCAGTGCTCGGTGCTAGGGCGGTCATGGCTCCTCCGGGACGTGGGGCCGGGCATGATCTGAATCCGCGTTCAGCCGGGCGCGGCGATACAAGCCGAGGACCAGTCCACGGTCAAGGACGCGGTCGGGCCGCGGCCTGCGCTCGAGGACGCGGTCCGGCCGCGGGCAGGGACCGGGGCGGTGACGCGCGGGGGCCCGGGGGGTATAAGCACCTCGATCCCCCCTCCCCCAGTCACCTTGCTCGCCTGGAGGTGCCCCGTGGCGTCGATCCACAGGTACTCCGACCGATCCCGAGCAGCCCGAGGCCTCACCCACGGCCTGACGAGCTTGGGAGTCCTCTCCCTTGTCATGGCGTGCGGCGGCAGCACCCAGGAGCTCGGGCGCGGAAAGCGCACGATGTCGGAGGCCGTGCTGCTCGACAAGGACGAGCCGGTCGCGGTGGTCGCGGCGCACCGCCCGCCGCCCGGTGAGCGCAAGGAGCGGCAGGCCTTCGAGGGGCACGTGGCCGTGCCGGTGCCCGACGTCAAGGAGGAGGCCGGCGGCAAGAACCCGTGGGAGATCGAGGCCGAGGCGGAGTCCTTCGCCGACTGGCAGACCTACCAGCACGAGCATCGCTACGACTGCGCCGGCCCCCGCGACACCCTGGAGGAGCCCTTCTACGCCCGCTCCAAGGGCCGCAGGGTGGTCATCGAGGGCTCCAAGGCCCACATGGAGCCGCCCTCCGAGGGGGACCTGCCCACCACGGTGCGCGTGGGCATCATCAGCGCCGTGAAGGACATCGAGGAGGAGACGCTGAAGAACCTCGACACCTTCCTCGCCTGGTTCGAGGCGGAGCAGGTGGACGTCATCGTCGTCAACGGCGACGTGGGCTACGAGGGCGATCACATCGAGCCGGCCCTTCGCCACATCGGCAAGGCGGGCTGGCTGACCGTAGCGATCGCGGGCAACGCGGACCCCATCGGCAGCTTCAACCTCGCCACCAAGAAGCTCAGCACGCTCTACCCGAATGTGGTGAACGGGAACTTCGTGCGGCTCGTGGAGATCGGCCAGGTCTCGCTGATCATGCTGCCGGGCTACCACGACCCGCGCTTCCTGCTCGCCGGGCGCGGCTGCCAGTACTACGCGGAGGACGTCACCTCCCTCGACACCATCGTCGCCGACGCCAGAGCGACCCCGGTGCTCGTGGCCCACGGACCCCCGCGGGGCAAGACCGCGTCGGCCCCGGACTACGCCTTCGACGCGGGCAACGTCGGCGACCCCGCCATGAACGGCTTCATGAAGCGCAAGGGGGTCAACTTCGGCCTCTTCGGCCACATCCTGGAGTCCGGGGGCCGCGCCGTCGATCCCTCCGACGAGCGCGCCCTGGACGCCGGGGTCTGGTCCGAGCGCCTCTGGATCAACGCCGGCGCCGCCACCTCGGTCGGCTCCGACCTGCACGACGGCACCTCCCACGCGGGCATGGCCGCCATCGTCGAGTTCGACGGCCAGCGCGCCCGCTACTGGACCAAGATGCTCAGGGACTGACAGGCCCGTCAGCGAAAGGAACGACAGGCCCGTCAGCGCCCAGCGGCGGGCAGGAAGAGCCGCGCCACGGTGCCGGTCCCGTCGGCGGCGGCCTCGAGGGAGAGGTGGCCCCCATGGAGGGTGGCGCCCCGACGGGCGAGCGTGAGCCCGCAGCCGATGCCCTCTCCTGGCGTGCCGTGGACCCGGTAGAAGAGGTCGAAGACCCGCTCGTGCTCGGCGTCGGGGAGCCCGGGGCCGTGGTCGCGGAGGCGGAGGGTGCCGCCTCTCTCGTGGGGGGCGGGCTGCCAGGTCACCTCGACCCGGGCAGGGCGCGAGGTCTGGTAGCGGATAGCGTTGTCGAGGAGCTCCAGGATGGCCGCCTCCAGCACGCCCCGATCCGCGTCGAGGGTAGGGAGGTCGGGGGCGAGGGTAGCGTAGGGCAGGTGCTCGGGGAGGCGAGCCGTGACAGCGGCCATGACCTCGTCGACCAGCTCCGTGAGGGCGACGCGCTCGAGGCGCAGGCCCCCGCGTCCCAGGCGGGAATAGACGGTCAGGCCATCGAGCATGCGCGCGAGCTCGAGGCCCGAGTCCTCGATTCGGGCGCAAGCGCGGGCCCCGTCGACCCCCAGCTCGGCCGCGTGGCGAGCGGCGACGAGGCCGGCCAGCCCGACCATGCCCTGGATCGGCCCCTTCAGGTCGTGGCTGACGATGTAGACGAAGCGGGAGAGCTCGTGATCGGCGGCGGCGAGGCGGCGTGCGGCGGCGACCAGCGCGGCCCGCGCGGCCATCGCACCCTTCAAGGCGCCGGCAGCTCCCTTCGCGCTCGGCACCACCGCGAGCACCGGCGCCGGCAGGCTCTCGGGGGCTGGGGCACCGTCCAGCCACAGCACCGCGCGTGCCGAGGGGCACGCCACGGTCAGGGGCCGCCAGGCCTCGTCGCTGAGCTCCTCGGGGCGCACGACGACCAGGGGGGCTTCTTGGTCCAGCGAGGCCATGAGGGCCTCGTCGCGGTCCCGGGCCGCCACGACCTCCAGCGCCTCCTCGGGCGCGAGGGTCCTCGCGGCCTGAAGGCAGGCGCTCGGCTCCGGGAGCCAGACGATGATGCGCGGTGGCAGGGGGGCACCTCCCGGGTCAGGGAGGTGGGCGCGGACCTCCCTCAGAGGCCGCGAGCGTAGCGCCTCGCCACCGGGAGCGACAGGGCCGCCCGATCGCCGGCCACCCGCAGCCCGACAAGGCTGAGGGTGGGGTCGGCCAGGGGCGTGGTCAGGACGTTCTGGCCGTCGACCCAGATGCTTGCGTAGCCTTCGCGGCCCTCGATGCGGAGGGCTACGGGTCCCTCGGCCAGGGCCAGGGGCATGCGGGCGCTGGGCACCTCGACGCCGTCGGGGGTGACATGGCTGACGACGACCCCGCGGGGGCCGAGGTTCACGGCGGTGTGGTAGGGCGCGACGCCCACGCGGTGGCGGCCGAGGATGACCCCCACCGTGGCGCTGGGCTGGCGGTCGACGCGGGCCTCGAGGCTCCAGGTCTCGGCGACGGGCACGGAGCGGACGAGCCAGGCGGCGCCGATGGGTGCGGGCGCGGCGTGGAGGGTCGTGCCCTCGGCGCTCCAGCTCCCGCGGCCATGCCGACTCCAGGCGTCGAGGCCACCGGCGCCGAGATCGAGGGTGGTGGGCGCTGGCTCTGCGAGGGAGCGGACGTGCCGGCGCAGGCGCTCCTCGAGGGCGGGGGCGCCGAGGCCGAGGGCCTCCGTAGCGAGGAGCGAGGCCCCATCCCTGAGCGAGCCTCCCTCCCTCAGGGCGCCGAGCCAGGTGCGCAGGCGCTCGGCGAGGGTCGGATCGGACAGGAGGAGGTCCACCAGGGCCGCGGAGCTCGCGTAGTAGAGCGCTGCGTCCGGGCCGGTGAAGCTCGGCTCGGTGGCGTAGAGCAGCCGCTTGACGTCCACCGTGGCCTCCGAGGCGGGGTGATCGGCCAGGAGGGCCACGTGGTGCGGGGCCACCGTGCCGTCGTGGCTGAG
>CAZEHU010000139.1:0-6865 GCA_964511605.1 uncultured Myxococcales bacterium | reverse complement strand
GGCAACGTCCACCTCACTTCGTTCGGTCCGCCCCGCAGCGCGGAGGCCGAGCCGGTGGCGCCGGCGGCGCCTGACGGCAACGGCCTCCCGGACGCCCGTGCCCGCGGCGAGCGACCGGGGTGAACGGTGACCCTACGAGTACGTCTGCACCCCCTCGGCCCCCCAGCAGGAGGTCTGCGTGGAGCCGGTCCCCAACGGCTGTCGCATCAACGCCGGCGCGTGCGGCGGCACCGCCGAGGCCACCTCCGCCGAAGGTGCGGAGCACTGCCCATGCGAGCGAGGACTCGACGAGCTGATCGGTGCTGCCGCCGGGAAGCGCATACTCTGCAGCCCGTGCCGTAAAACTCCCAGTCCTGGAACTTCCACGGGTGGTAGTTGTGTGCTAGCTCTCGGAGCGCGGATCGACTCCGCCTCACCAGGAGCTCCTCGTCAATGCCCGCTCTCCCCCGTCCCGCCAAGCCAGCGCTCGTCCACGGTCGTGCGCAGGCGTGGGATGCGCTGCAGCGCCTGCACGAGGCGTCGGGTCCCCAGCTCGTCTTCGCGCTCGGCCGCCGGCGCGTAGGCAAGAGCTTCCTGCTCTCTCGCTTCCTCCGGGAGGTCGGCGGCATCTACTTCCAGGCCACACGAGGCACGGAGTCCGAGCAGCGCGCCGAGCTGTGTCGGGTGATCGGCGAGCGCGTGGGCGACCCTGCGCTTGCGCGAGGCCAGGGGTTCGCGCGATGGGACACGCTCTTCGAGTACCTCGGCGAGCGGGCGAGCGGAGCACCGCTCTGGCTCGTCCTGGACGAGTTTCCCTATCTCGCGGCGGCGGCCCCTGCGCTGCCCTCGATCCTCCAGCGCGCCTGGGACCACACCTGGCCGCAGACCTCCCTGCGCGTGGTGCTCTGCGGCTCGTACGTATCCGCCATGCGTCGCCTCGAGCAGGCGGATCAGCCCCTGTACGGACGACGGACCGCCCGCCTGCACCTCGCCCCTTTCCGCTTCGACGAGGCCGGGGCGTTCATGCAGCCCTGGGGCCCGAGGGACCGCTTCCTGGCGTGGGCGACCTTCGGCCACCTGCCGGGGCATCTGGCTCGCCTGGACCCGGATCGGGACGTCGCCGACAACATCGCCCGGCAGCTCCTCGATCCGATGGGACCGCTGGTCGACGAAGCCCAGCACGCCCTCGACACCTTCCTGCCGCAGTCCCGCCCGCACCACTCGATCCTGCAGGCCATCGCCGGAGGCGACCGGACCTGGAGCCGCATCACCAGCCGCGTCGGCCAGACCGGTGGCAGTCTGCAGCGGCCGCTGCACTGGCTCGAGGAGATGGACCTCGTCGAGCGCGTCGTGCCCATGAGCGCCCGCCCGCTCTCGCGCAGGACGAAGCGCGCCTACTACCGGATCACCGACCCCTATCTCATGTTCTGGTACCGCTTCGTCGCACCGCTCCTGCGCGGCGGCAGCCTGGGCCTGATCCCGGCGGAGCAGCTCTGGTCCGAGGTGGTCGAGCCCCGGCTCGGCGAGCACCTCGGCGGCGTCTTCGAGGACACCTGCCGCGAGTTCGTACGGCACAGCGACAGGCTGCCGCTGCAGCCTCTGCGCGTCGGACGCTGGTGGAGCCCCAGCTACGACGACGAGCTCGACATCGTCGCGCTGGACGCGCGGGGCCACCTGCTCTGCGCCGAGTGCAAGTGGGGCGAGGTCTCCACGCGCCACCTCGAGACCTTGCGTCGACGCGCCCGACGCCTGGCCGCCGAGCTCGGCGCGCCCAGGACGCACCTCGCCCTCTTCACCGGCCGCGACGCGCCGGCCGCCGACCTCGAGCCGGCCATCGACGCCGGCGAGGTCCAGTGCTTCACCCTCGCGGACCTGGCATCGCCCTGACCTGACGCCCTCCGGCTGATATCGCTCGAGACTGGCGCCGCCTGCTCGACCCCATCCCACTCACGCTCCTCGCGGGTAGACGAACGCCAGTGAGGGATCGAGGCGCAGGCCCACCGAGGTGCCGGGCTCCGGCGGGGGGCCGGAGGTCTCGGCCTCGATGGGCAGCTCGTCCGGTCCCAGCCGGAGCTCGAGGACGTGGAGGGCGCCCGCGCGGCGTGAGGCGACGACGACGGCGGTGGGGGATCCAGCGGCGGGGGCCTCGGCGAAGGGGGCGCTCCCGGTCTCGGGTGGGCCGGTGGCGGACGCCGGATGGAGGCTCGAGGCCTCCCGGCGAACGAGGACGACCACGGGGCCGCGGAGCGAAGTGGGAACTGGGCCGAGGGGGGTGGGGGCGCGGGTGCCGTCGGCCTCGCTGTCGAAGCGGAGGGTGGGGCCGAGGAAGCGGGCTACCTCCGCGGTGGCGGGGTGGTGGTAGAGCTCGTCGGGGGTGCCGCTCTGCTCCAGGCGGCCCTCGCGGAGCACGCTGATGCGCTGGCCGAGGGCGATAGCCTCCTCGGGATCGTGGGTGACCATCAGCGCGGTGACCCCCCGGCGGGCGAGGAGGGCGCGGGTGTGGCGGCGGACCTCGCCACGCAGGGCTGCGTCGAGGCCGCTGAAGGGCTCGTCGAGGAGCATGAGGGCGGGCTCCACCGCGAGGGCGCGGGCCAGGGCGACGCGCTGCTGCTGGCCGCCGCTCAGGGTGTGGGGCCAGGCGTCGGCCTTCTCCGACAGGCCTACGTCCTCGAGGAGCTCGAGGGCCTGGGCGCGGCGCTCCGCCTTGGAGCCCCCGAGGCCGAACGCCACGTTCTCGGCGACCCGCATGTGCGGGAAGAGGGCGTAGTCCTGGAAGACGAAGCCGACCCCGCGGGCCTCCGGGGGCACGAAGGTGCCCGCGGCGTCGACGACACGCGCGCCGATCCGGACCTCGCCGCCGAAGACCCGCTCCAGGCCGGCGGCGACACGCAGGAGGGTCGTCTTGCCGGAGCCCGAGGCCCCGAGCAGCACGTGGAGCTCGCCGCTCGGGATCTGCAGGTCGACACCCCGCACCACCTCATGGTCGCCGTACCGCTGTCGCACTCCCAGGAATTTCAGGCCCATCATGCCTCCCGGCTCGAGCGTGTCGGGATCGAGCGTGCCGAGCTCGTCCGCGCGGTCCGTGATCGGGCGATGACCCGTGAGAGCAGGATGACGGGCACCAAGCCCACGGCGACAATCGCCAGCGCCCCCGTCGAGGCCTCGGCCAGCCGCTCGTGGGAGGCCAGGCGGTGGACCCTGACCGCGAGGGTGTCGAAGTCGAAGGGGCTCAGGATCATGGAGGCCGGCAGCTCCTTGACCACGTCGACGAAGACCAGGAGGCCGGCGACGAGCAGGCTCGAGGGCATCAGCGGCGCGTGCACGCGCCGGAGCACGCCGAGGGGGCGCTCGCCGAGCGTCCGGGCTGCGTGGTCGAGATCCCGGGGGATGCGCTCGAGGCCGGACTGGACCGCTTGCACCGCCACGGCCAGGAAGCGCGTCAGGTAGCCGAAGACCAGCGCGACGATCGTCCCGCTCAGCAGGAGCCCGGTGGCCACCCCGAAGTGCTCCCGGGCGAAGCCGTCCACCTGCTGATCCATCCAGCCGAAGGCCCGCATCACGCCGACCGCGAGGATGGAGCCTGGCACGGCATACCCCAGCGTCGCGAGCCCGGTCGCGATGCGGGTGCCACGGCTCGGGTCGAGCCGGCGCGCGTAGGCGATGATGAGGGCTGCGCCCACAGCGAGGACCGCGGCGAGTCCGCCCAGCGTCGCGCTGTGCGCCGCCCAGCGGCCGAAGGCGTCGCCGGCCATCGCGTCGCCCCCTTCGAGGGTCAGGCGCGCGAGGATACCGACCGGGAGGAGCAGCCCCAGGACCACGGGCAGCAGGCAGAGGAGCAAGGCGCCCGCTGCTCTCACGCCGCTCAGCGGCCAGCGCGGCAGGGCGTGGCGGCTGGAGCTGTGGACCGGGCGACCGCGCCGTCCGAGGCGCTCGAGGGCCAGGAGGACGAGGGCGAAGCCCAGCATCGCAGCGGAGAGCTGCGCGGCGGCTACCTGCGGCCCCTCGGTCGGCTGGCTCCAGGCCCGGTAGATGCCGGTGCTGAAGGTATCGACCGCGAAGTAGTCCACCGTGCCGTAGTCGGCGAGGGTCTCCATGGCGGCCAACGCCACACCGCCCGCGATGCCCGGTCGTGCAAGGGGGAGGGCGACGCGCACGAAGGTCTTCCAGGCGCCCTGGCCCAAGGTGCGGCTCACCTCGAGCACCCGGGTCGATTGCTCGAGGAAAGCGGCGCGGGCCAGGAGGTAGACGTAGGGATAGAGCACCAGGATCAACATCAGAGCCGCGCCGGGCAGCGACCGGATCGAGGGCATGCGGTACTGCAAGAGGTCGGTGTAGGCGTAGGCCATCAGATAGGCCGGCATCGCCATAGGCAACAGGAGCGCCCACTGGAGCCAGCGGCGCCCCGGGAAGCTGCACATGGTGACGAGCCACGCGGTCGAGGTGCCCAGGATGGCCGTCCCAAGCGTCACGCCCGCGAGCAGCCAGAGGGTATTGGTGATGTAGGTCGGCAGGACCGTCGAGGCCAGGTGGGCCCAGTAGCCCTCGCTGTCCTCGAAGACGTGTGCCACCACCACGATCACCGGCAGCCCCACCAGCGCCGCGAGGGCGCTGGAGCTCAGGGTCCAGGCGGGGAGGCGGGGGCGCAGGGCTCAGCGCCAGCCGGCCCGATCCATCAGCTCGAGGGCCGCGCGGTTCTTCTCGCCGATCACGTGCGCCGCGAGCGGATCCGCCTTGAACCCGCCCATCGCGGCGAGCTCCTTGGTCGGCTGCACCGAGGAGACCACCGGGTACTCCTGGTTGCCTCCCGCCAGCATGCCCTGGGCCTCGTCGCTGACCAGCCACTCCACGAAGGTCTGGGCGTGCTCGCGGTTGGGCGCGTGGGCGGTGATCCCGGCCCCCGAGATGTTGATGTGGGTGCCCCGATCCGACTGGTTCGGGAAGAGCACGCTCACCTGCCCCACGGCCGCCTTGTCCTCCTCCTTCCCGGTCATCATCTGCGCCAGGTAGTAGGTATTGACCACCGCGATGTCCCCGAGGCCGGCGGCCAAGGCGCGCACCTGGTCCCGATCGCCGCCCTGGGGCTTTCGCGCGAGGTTGGCGACGAGGCCCTTGGCCCACGCCTCGGTGGCCTCCAGGCCGCCCGCGGCCATAATCGAAGCGACGAGGGATTGGTTGTAGACGTTCGACGAGCTGCGGATGAGCACCTTCTCCTTCCACCTCGAGTCCGCGAGATCCTCGTAACGCGCGAGAGAGCCCGCCGGCACGCGCTCCTCGTGGTGCACGATGACCCGGGCGCGGGTCGAGATGCCGAACCACAGCCCCTCGGGGTGACGGAGAGCCTCGGGCACCCGCTCCGACAGCACCTTGGACTCGGTGGGCTGGAGCACACCGGCGGCCTCCGCGGCGTACAGGCGCCCGGCATCGACCGTGATCAGGACGTCGGCCGGCGAGCTCTTGCCCTCCGCCTTCAGGCGCGCGAGCAGGGCGTCACCCTTGGCCTCGTGGACCTTCACCTGGACGCCGGTCTCCTTCGTGAACGCCTCGTAGAGCGCGCCGTCCCCGTCGTAGTGGCGGGCGGTGTAGACGTGGAGGAACCCGGCCTCTTCCTCGGCCTTCGCAGCAGGGGCGGCCCCTTTGGCCTCCTCGCCGCCAGCGGCCTCCTCCCCTGTCGGGCGGGGGACCGCGGAGGGGTCGACGCGCGCCTCGTCGGACCCGGGCGCCGCGGCGTCCTTGCCGCATCCGACGAGCATGAAGAGCAGGGCGAGGGTAGCGAGGGAGGTGCTGGCGAGTCGCGGGATCACGGCAGGCTCCGGTCCGGGGTCGAAGGGGGGGCGCTCGAAGAGCGCGACGCATGTAGCATGGCGGCCCCTCCGAGAGGCGCGCGACTGTACCCGATCCCCCCGATCCCCCGCACGCTCTTCGAGGACGAGGTCTGGCCCCAGGTCGTCGCTACCAAGTGCCTGAGCTGCTCGAGCCAATCGAGGGTGCCGATGACACACCTTGAAGCACACTCGGCGACACGATAGAGTGTGCTCCATGCGTGTCGATGGATACCATCTGGCCCGTGCCACCGACCTTCGGCGACGACTCGGCGAGCTCCTCGAGATCGTGGAGGGTGGAGGGTCGATCCTGCTCCTCCGTCGCGGACGACCGGTGGCGCGCCTCGTGCCGGTGGAGGACCAGGACACAGCGGGGGCTCCTGCTCCCCGCTGGAAGAGGCCTGTCGCCGCACGGACTCTCCGAGGTCCGTCGATCGTCGAGACGCTCCGCGGCGATCGTGACGGCGGCTGATAGGCCGCGCTGACGCTCGCCCGGACCCGATGAGGCTCTTCGCCGACACCTCGGCGCTCTTGAAGCGCTACCTCGACGAGCCGGGGCGCGAGCAGGTGCTCGACGCCCTCGAGGCTGCGGAGGCGCTCGTCGTATCGGATCTCCTGGTGGTGGAGGCCCACAGCGCCTTGGCACGCCGGCATCGCACAGGAGATCTCGCGGACGAGGACTACGAGGGCCTCTGCGAGGACCTCCTCGAGGACCTCGAGGATATCGAGTGTGTGCCTGTGAGCTTGGAGATCCTCACCCGCGCCGTAGGGTTGGTGGAGCGGCACCCGCTGCGTGCCCTCGACGCCCTGCAGCTCGCCAGTGCCCTCGAGTCCAATGTCGACTCTTTCCTCTGTGCCGACCGGACCCTGGCAGCCGTTGCCGCGCTGGAAGGTGGGCTCGTGGTGATCGGACCTCCTCCGCGATGAGGATCGGCGCCCCCTGCCCGAGCTCCTCCGCCCCTGGCGGACGGCGTCGCTCCCTGGATACTCTGCCACGATGGGTGAGGAGGACATCGGGCGGATCGTCGGACCGCGCGCTTCCTGGCACCTCGAGGACAAGCTCGGGG
>CAZEHU010000138.1:573-6867 GCA_964511605.1 uncultured Myxococcales bacterium | reverse complement strand
CTCTAGTAGAGCACCCCAGGAAGCACGCCCAGCCAGGCGAGGTAGTAGATCCCACCCCCGCCCACCGTCAGCCCCAGCGCCAGGAAGACCACGCGTCCCGGCCAGGGCGAGCGCTGGTGGACCTTCCGGAAGGTGAACTCCGTGGTGGCCTGAGCCCGCCGCTTCTTCCGCGAACGGGGCTGCGGAGCCTCGGGCTCCTCCTCCTCGCTCGTGGCCCTCTTGCGGCGCCTCTTCTTGGAGCCGGAACCCCCACCGGTGGACTTGCCGCTCTTGCGGCCGCCGCTTCGGGGACGTGGCTGCGCTGTCTCGCTCTCCTCTCCGCCCGCGGCCGGCGGGCGTGAGGGTGGAGGCGTGGCGCCCGAAGACAGCGACGCGAGAGCGGCTTCGGGCTCGTCGTGCTGCCGCAGGGCCTGACGGAAGGCCCCCCAGTCCCGGGCGGCGCCATGACCCAGGGCGACCTGGAGGCCCTCGGTATCCGCGCTCGCCGCCCACTTCATCGCGCTGTCGAAGCTCGGGAAGTGCAGCCGCAGGCCGCTGTCGGTCTCGAGGCGCCAGCGCACGGCGTCGTCCGGCGGCGGGCCACTGGGGCGCACCGCGGGCGGCGGGTCGCTCATCAGCTCCTCGAGGACCTGCGAGGCCGTCGCTGCATCGGTGAGCTGGGTATCCTGGATCTGCTCGGTGCCGAGCGCCGCGAAGGGATCGTCCTCCTCGAGCTGCCCCGGGGAGGGAGCGGAGACCACAGAGGAGGGGCTTCGGCGCGAGGCGCCCGAGCGCGGCCGCGCAGCCTCGTGGGCGGCGGAGGCATGGATCTCCGCCGCCCGGGCCTTGGCGGCGGCCTCGGCGGCCGTGGCCTGATCCCCGGCGACGGCGGCCTCGGCCGCGGCTCGGAGCTCGTCGAGCGAGGAGGCCTCTTCATCGTCCAGCATCATCGCTGGGATGCCGGTCGCCAGGGTCTTCTCCTCGGGAGGCTGGAGCTCCTCCTCGAGCTCCATGGCTGGGATGCCGCCGGCGAGGGTGGGCTCCTCGATCTCTTCCACGTCGAGGTCCTGGCCAGGTTGGGTGGTGGGCCCCCGTGGGGGCGCGGGGGGGGGCGTGGCTGCGGCGCTGGCGCGCATCGGGGCGACCGGGAGCACCTTGGTCTTCCGCGACTTGCCCGCCTTGGCGGCGTCGGATCCGGGGACCGGAGGCGGCGTGGCCCCCGCCGGATTCCGAGTCGGGGTGCCCTTCGGGCCTGGTCCGGGCTGCTCGAAGCCACAGTGGGGGCAGCTCACGTTCTTACCCGGCGTCGTGGTGGACAGATCCACCTCGAAGCTGGACCAGCAACTGATGCAGATGATCTCGTGCAAGCGCGTCCCTCGATGCATCCCTTCAGTAGCATGCGCCCTCGCGCGCGGGCAACGGCCGTCGACGGCCGAGGTGCGAGGTCCGATGACGAAGATGGGCCGGGGCGTGCTACCCTCCCCCTCGATGAGCGGCCGATTCACGTTCGACGCCCTGCTCCAGCTCATGATCCGGCGCGGCGTGCTGGGCCAGGCCATCGCCGAGGAGCTGGCGGCGAAGCAGAGCGCCCAGCGCTTCCGTGTCGCCAAGGAGCGGGGCCTGAGCCCGGGGGGACGGGGCGGCGAGGAGCTCAGCCCGGCGGAGCTCCTCGCGAGCTTCGAGGCCCCCACCCCCTCGGGGGCCATCCTCACCGAGGATCGCATCATGCAGACCCTCGCTGAGGATCAGGGCCTGCCCTACGTGAAGATCGATCCCCTCGAGCTCGACGCCGCGCTCATCACGTCGACGCTCTCGCGGCCCTTCGCCAAGAGGCATCGCATCCTCCCCCTCGGCCGCGCGGGCCTGAGGCTCCGTGTCGCCACCGACGATCCCTTCGATCACGAAGCCCTCGAGTCCGTCCGCCATCGCTTCGGTGGCGACGTGGACGTGGTGGTCAGCTCGAAGACCGACATCCTCCGCCACATCCGCGAGATCTACGGCTTCCGGACGACGCTGCAGGCCGCGGCCGCCGACCTCGGGGTCGGACCCAACCTCGGCAACCTCGAGCAGCTCATCAAGCTCAAGAGCCTCGACGAGATCGAGTCCACCGATCAGCACATCGTCAACGCGGTGGAGTACCTGCTCCACTACGCCTTCGATCAGCGCGCCAGCGATCTCCACCTCGAGCCCAAGCGCGAGGAGGCGCTCGTCCGCATGCGCATCGACGGCGTGCTCCACACGATCCAGCGGGTGCCGGAGTCGGTGCATCGGGCCATCGTCAGCCGCATCAAGACGATGGCTCGACTCGACATCGCGGAGAAGCGCCGCCCCCAGGACGGGCGCATCAAGACCCGGCGCAAGGACGACCTCGAGATCGAGCTCCGGGTCTCCACCCTGCCGGTGGCCTTCGGCGAGAAGGTCGTGATCCGTGTCTTCGATCCCGAGGTGCTCCTCCAGGACCTCGACAGCCTCGGCTTCCTGCCCGAGCAGCTTCGCTCCTTCCAGGACTTCATCGATCGTCCCCACGGGCTGCTCCTCGTCACCGGCCCCACCGGCAGCGGCAAGACCACGACCCTGTACTCGGCGCTCCAGATCCTCGCGACCGAGAAGGTCAACGTGACGACCATCGAGGATCCCATCGAGATGGTCGTGGAGGACTTCAACCAGAGCGCGGTCCTGCCGAAGGCCGGGGTCACCTTCGCGTCGAACCTGCGCACCCTGCTTCGCCAGGATCCGGACGTGATCATGGTGGGCGAGATCCGGGACGGGGAGACCGCGCGCAACGCCGTCCAGGCCGCCCTCACCGGTCACCTCGTGCTCACGACGGTCCATACCAATGACAGCGCCACGGCGATCACCCGCCTGCTGGAGCTGGACGTACAGCCCTTCCTCCTCGCCTCCACCCTCACCGGGGTGGTCGCCCAGCGCCTCGTCCGTAAGGTCTGCGACGACTGCCGCGAGACCACGATGCTCGAGGAGGAGCAGGTGCTCGCCCTCGGCCTCCCCCTGCCCGAAGAGGGGGTGCCCGAGCTCGAGGTCGCCTACGGCAAGGGCTGCCCGGAGTGCCGCCACACGGGCCTGCGTGGGCGCTGTGCCATCTACGAGATCCTCCCCTTCGACGACCGGCAGCGGCGCCTGGTGCTCGAGGGCGCGCCGGCCACACAGATGATGAAGGCCGCACGCGCTGATGGCATGGTCACGCTGCGCGAGGCCGCGATCCGCAAGCTGGCGCAGGGAACGACCAGCTTCGAGGAGGTGCTGCGCGTCACGGTCGGCTGAGGGGCCGCAGGCGCGCCCTCGCTCGATCCCGACCCCTTCACGCCCCGAGTGGCGCAACGCGCCGGAATCCTGTAGGAGTCCCGCGCGCATCGGAGGAGGAGAGACCATGGGGAGCTGGAGCCGGCGCTGGTCGGTGGCCTGGACGAGCTTGACGGCCTTCGCGTTGGCCTCGCTGCCGCTCCTGGCCCGCGCCGAGGAGGCGGCGGCCGGGGCAGCCAAGGCTGGCCCGGTCGGATTCGAGGCCCGCATGGATGCCTGGTTCGGCGAGTACATCGTCGGGCCCATCGCCACGCTCCTCTTCGCGTCGATCCCCGGCATCGAGATGCCCGTGGTGGTGGCCTGGCTTCTCTTCGGCGCGGTCTTCTTCACCCTGCGCATGAGATTCGTGAACGTTCGCCTCTTCCGCCACGCCATCGAGCTGGTGCGAGGCAAGTACGACGATCCCGACAGCGTGGGCGAGGTCACCCACTTCCAGGCCCTCGCCGCGGCGCTGAGCGCCACCGTGGGCCTCGGCAACATCGCCGGTGTGGCGATCGCCGTGGCCACAGGCGGCCCGGGCGCCACCTTCTGGATGATCGCGATCGGCCTTCTCGGCATGTCCTCCAAGTTCGCGGAGGTCACCCTCGGCCAGCGCTACCGGGAGCAGCGCCCCGATGGGCGCATGATGGGCGGCGCTATGCACTACCTATCCAAGGGGCTCGGCGAGATGAACCTCGGCGGCCTCGGCAAGGTGCTCGCGATCCTCTTCACCATCCTCTGCATCGGCGGCAGCTTCGGCGGCGGAAACGCCTTCCAGTGCAAGCAGAGCCTCGATCAGATCCGTACCCTCGTGCCCATCATCGACGAGATGCCGTGGATCTACGGCCTCTTGATGACCGGACTCGTCGGCATCGTCATCATCGGCGGGATCCGCCGCATCGCCTCGGTCGCCGACAAGATCGTGCCCGGCATGTGCGTGGTCTATGTGCTCGCCTGCCTCTTCATCCTCTTGTCGAACGCCGGCCAGATCCCCTGGGCCGTCGGCGAGATCTTCCGCGGCGCCTTCAACCCCGACGCGGCCTTCGGCGGCTTCATCGGCGTCCTCGTCATCGGCGTGAAGCGGGCGGTGTTCTCCAACGAGGCGGGCATCGGCTCCGCCGCCATCGCTCACTCCGCCGCCAAGGTGAAGTACCCGGTCGAAGAGGGCGCGGTGGCCCTGCTCGAGCCCTTCATCGATACCGTCGTGGTCTGCACCATGACCGCGCTGGTCATCGTCATCACCGGCGCCCACACCGATCCCGCCTTCGCCGAGCTCCGCGCGACCAACCAGGGGGCAGCCCTGACGAGCGCGGCGATGGCCTCGGTGATCTCGTGGTTCCCCTACCTGCTGAGCGTGGCGGTCTTCCTCTTCGCTTTCTCCACGATGATCTCCTGGTCCTACTACGGCGAGCGGTGCTGGGCCTGGCTCTTCGGGGATCGCTCCTCGATGATCTACCGCCTCCTCTTCATGGCCTTCACCTTCCTGGGTTCGGTGGTCACGGCGACCAATGTGCTCGACTTCAGCGACCTCATGATCCTCGGCATGGCCTTCCCCAACATCCTCGGGGTGCTCCTCTTGAGCGGAAAGGTGAAGAGAGACCTCGACGTCTACGTCGACAAGCTGCGCTCCGGTGAGATCGCGCCCACCTCGTAGACGCCCGCGGCCGGCGAGGGGGCCGGGAGCCCGGCTCCCCACCCTCTTCATGCTGCTCGCCCTCCAGGGCGGTTGCGTCGATCCCAACGAGATGTTCTCGGGGCGCTGGGAGTCGCGCCTCGAGCCCTACTCGGGCCTGCTCGAGGGGGCGCCGGTGCTCGCCCTCGGGCACTTCGGGCTGGAGGTGGCCGGGGTCGCCTACTTCAAGCAGCAGCAGCCCGACGGAGCCCTGTACGTCGAGGCCTGTCCCTGCAGCTTCATCGAGCACCAGGACGTGGACCTGGAGGACGCACGCCTCGCGTTCTCCACGTCCTGCGGGGGCCCCGCCCAGACCCTCGACTGGGACCTCGAGCGGGTCGAAGAGGGCTCGGAGGTCGTCCTGCAGGGGGCCCTGCGTGCGGCCACCGGAGGCGGCGAGGCCATCGGCGTGGAGCTGGTCCTCGCCGATGAGTTCCTCTCCGAGGCCGAGCGGGAGTGCCCGCCGCCGGGGCTGTGATGGGCCTGGCCCGCGCGCCGCGTCCGATGGCCGCAGGAGCCAGCTCCCTCGCGGCGATCCTCGTGGTGGTCGCGGGCCCCCCGCCGGTCCGGGCCGCCGAGCCTGCCGCCGAGCGCTGGCAGACCCAGCGCGTCGGTGTGCTCCCGGTTCGCTCCTATGCGCGCGGGCCCGAGGATCTCTTCGAGGAGCGCCCCGCCGTCCGCCGCCTGCGCGAGGCGGCCGGCGCCTGGCAGCGCCGCCTGGAGGCCGCCCTGGCCACCCGCGATCTCGTCCGGGTGGTGCCGGCCGACGATGCGGCCAAGGCGGCAGCCCGCGCCCGAACCCAGCGCGAGTCCCTGGTCCTGGCACGCGAACGCATGTCCCTCGGCATCGATCGCTACCGCCGCCTCGAGCTCGACGCCGCCCTCGAGGATCTCGGGCGCGCCGCGGCCCTCTTCACCCAGGCCTGGGCGGAGCTCTCCGACCCACGGGAGATGGCCGATGTCGCCCTCTATCAGGGCCTCGCACACTCCGAGCGCGGAGAGGCCAACCTGGCCCACATCGCCTTCCGGCGCATGTGGCTCCTCGATCCCAGCCGCCAGGTAGAGCGCGGCTACTACCCCGAGGCCACCGAGCAGGCCCTCGCCAGCGCGCTCCTCGACCTGGCCGTCGTGCCGGATACAGGGCTCGCGCGCTGGCCGGTAGAGCGCCTCGGGGAGCTGGCGCGCCGCGCGAGCGTGGAGGCCTGGCTCGTCGCGCTCATCGAGGGGCCCCCCACCACGCCGAGCCTCCGGGTGGCGATCTACGAGGTCCGCACGGGGACCTTGACCCTCGCCGAGCGCTTCTCGCTCTCCGCCGGCGACGACGCGGTCGCAGACGCCCTCGATCG
>CAZEHU010000138.1:0-563 GCA_964511605.1 uncultured Myxococcales bacterium | reverse complement strand
CTGGCATACCTGCGCCATCACGGCCCGGCAGCGGTCGATGGGCCGGCGCCCGAAGCCCAAGCGCTGGTACCTCGACATGGGGTACGGCCACGCGATGCTGCTGAAGCACGACGGCACCCGTGCCCTTTTCCACGCGCCAGGGGTGCACGCGGCCCTCAACTGGGAGGTGGTGGACGCGCTGCAGGTCCACGTCGTCGTAGGCCAGCACACGGCGATCCCGGACGACAACCGCGACCTCACCGATCCCTTCACCTGGGCCCGCTTCGGCGCGGGCGTCGGGCTGGTGGGCGGGACCCGCAGCTTTCGCGGCTTCGGCCGGCTCGGTCTGGACCTCTCCGCTACCCTGGCGGACATCTCCATGTCCCGCGACGTGGACTGCAAACACTTCGGCCCCGACCACGAGCGCTGCGGTCGCCGAGTGCACATTCCGGCCCCCGAGGTGCTGGTCGGGCTGTCCGCCGGTGGCTTCCTCGTATTGACGATCGCAGCGGTGCATCCGGAGCGAGTGGACGGCGTGATTCCCATCTCCCCACCTCACCTGGACTCGGTGCCGACGCCCGAAT
>CAZEHU010000137.1:0-6904 GCA_964511605.1 uncultured Myxococcales bacterium | reverse complement strand
CCCCGGGCGCCCGACGCCCGCAGGGCATCTATATCGCCGTGGGCCAGCTCTCGGATGTCGCGCCGCTCGAAGGCCGCGACCTGCCGCTCGGCGATGGCCGCCAGGCGCTCGACGTCCGCCGCCTCGGCGCGCCGCGCGACGTGCTCGGCGGCCAGCTCCAGGCTCATCGCCCGGGCCTCCAGGAGATCGCCCAGCACCCGCCGGCGCTCGGCAGCATCGGCCACGTGCAGCAGGTAGGGCCCCAGCAGCTCCAGCGTGCCCTCCCGCCGGAAGTCCTGCACGGTCACGCCCTGGCCCTGGCGCACTCGGACCAGGCCGGCGTGCTCCAGCCGGCGCAGCCCCTCCCTCAGGGTGTTGCGATTGGTCCCACACGCCGCCGCGAGGTCGCGCTCCGGCGGCAGGCGCTCGCCGGACTCGAGCTCCCCGACCAGGATCCGGCGCAGGAGCTCATCGAAGATGACGTCGGACTTGTTGGCCTTGGGGGCCGGTCCGTCCAGTGGAGTCGAGGTCGTCCTCATTGGTTGAACCAATCTGCATTGGTTCAACCAATGGAGTCAAGGAGAGATCTCCGTGCCGGCAGATCGAGGGGGCCACAACTCCCGTTTGCCGCGAGTTGTGGCCCTCTCGAGCGTCCTCACCGCAACCCCACCTCGTGCCGCTTCAGCACCTCGAGCTCCACCTTCAGCGGCACCGACCTCTGCTCGTAGACGTTCAGCGCGGAGCCGTTGTCGATGTGGAGCTCGTAGGGGACCTTCTTGTCGTACTGGGTGACCTGGCCGTCGACCTTCCAGCGGCGGAGCTCGAGGATGGTGATCGAGGTGGCGTCGGGGGGGCCCTCGAGGCGCCACTGGTCGATCTCGACGACGCCCTCGCCGGCCACCGGGATGAGGTCGTAGATCGGGTCGGCCAGGACGCGGTAGAAGTTGGCGCGCACGTGCTCGGCGAACTTGGTCCGCTCGTAGCCGTTGGTCTGAGCGCCGGTGGGGATCGAGGCGCCGATCCTCCGCGGGATGGCGAACCAGGCTCGCCGGGCCTCGTGGTTGTGGAGGCTCAGCTTCACCATCCACTGGCCTCGGGCCTTGAAGCGGGTCTCGATGCCGACGGTGGGGGTCTTGGGGGCGCGGGCCTTGCGCTTGTCGGCCTGCTCGCGCACGAGCCTGGAGCGCAGCTTGGGATCCTTGTCGTAGTCCGGCGGGAGGAGGGTATTGGCGTCGATGAAGCGGGCCAGGTTCTTCGCCACCATCTCCGGCGAGAGCAGCCCCAGCTCCGAGCCGAAGCAGGAGGTCACCCTCTTGCCCCAGGCATCCACCCGCACGAGGAGGGGCAGCTTGTCTGGATAGGCGCCCTCGATGAGGTGGTGGGCAGGGCCGCGCCAGTCGTCCACGTCGATGTAGACGATGTGACCTCTCTGCGCCGCCTTCTGCACGACGGGCTCGTAGTCGAGCAGCTCCTTGAATGCCTTGCAGGGCGAGCACCAGTCGGCGGTGAAGAAGACCACCACCTCGCGCTTGGCTCTCTTGGCCTTGGCCAGCTCCTTGTGGAAGCGCGAGCGCAGGTCCTCGGAGCCCTCATTGTGGATCCAGGCCTCGGAGACGTACTTGGACCTCTTCTTCGCTGCCTCGGCGGGGGGCGTCGAGAGGAGCGCAGGCAGCGCCACGAGCAGGGCGAGGAGGGGAGCGAGCCGTCGAGTCTGTGGAGCGCAGGCGATCATGGGCGGCATTGTACGCGGCAGCCCGTCCGGCTCAACCGCGCGCTGCCGCCCCATGCCGCGGGGACTACCTGCCGGCCCGTGCCCTCCGGAAGAGCTCGGCGATGTCGAGCTCGAAGCCGGGGAGGAGCGGCGTCGTGTAGGGCTCCTCGCCCCCCAGAGGGACCCGGATCCATCCCTCCGGGGAGCGGCGGAAGAACTCGGCGCTCGAGCTCCGCGGGTCGAGGAGCCAATACTCCCCGGCGCCGTGCTCGTAGTAGCGCGTGGCTTTCAGTCCGCGGTCCATGGCCTCGGTGCTCGGCGACAGCACCTCCACGGCGATGTTGGGTGCGCCCTCGAAGTAGCTCCCGTCGTCCGGATCCCAGGTGTCCTTGCGCGAATCGGTGACGACTGCGACATCCGGCCGGTAGTCGCGGAGCCCGGCCGGCATGAAGAAGCTGTGCTCGGAGAACGTCAGCGAGCGTCCGTAGTCATGGGCGTAGTCGTACTGCTCGAGCAGCGCGGAGAGGCGCTGCCGGACACGATCGTGGAGAGGGACTGCGGTGGGGGTCATGAGCAACGCTCCCTCTTCGTACTCACTGCGATACCCCGGCGGGTCCTCGAAGCGCAGATAGTCCTCCCAGCTCACGGTCCGGAGCTGGCGCAGCGTCTCCTGGGCATCGATCGTATGGGCGACCGTCATGCCACGATGATCCCGGTTGGGGGCAGGCGGGTCAAGGAGCGGGAGTCGCCCTCCCTACTCCAGCGGCGGCGGCCGCGTGGGCGCCGACTCGGTGTGCCCTCAGAGGCTCGGCAAGAACCAGAGGCAGCCCATCGCTACGAAAGTGGGGAGCAGGGCGCCGAGCAGGAGGCCCATCGGGCTGATGCCGTCCTGGCCGAAGCTCGAGCGCAGGATGCCGTAGCCCGCGGGGTTCGGTGCGTTGGCGATGACCGTCAGGCCGCCGCCGGCGACGGCGCCCGCGACCAGGGCGAACTTGGAGCCGTCGCTCATGCCCTCCACGAGGGAGCCGAGATAGGTCAGCGCCGCGTTATCGGTGATGGCGGTCAGGCCGGTGGCCCCCAGGAAGAGGGGGACCTCGCTCATGGAGCTGATCGTGGGCTGGAGCCACCACTTCTGGAAGCCGCCAAGGGTCACGAGCCCAGCGAGGAAGAAGCCCACGAGCAGGCTCTCCTTGAGCTTCAGCTCCTCTTGGTACTCATCGGTCACAGCCACGACCCCGAGGAAGAACATGAAGACCCCGAGGAAGATCACCATGTGGTGCGCGAAGTAGACCACCGCCGCCAGGAAGAGGACGTGCATCACGGTCAGCCAGTGCGGCGGGGGCCGCACATTGTCGGACTTCCGGCGATGGGGGGCCTCCTGAACCTCGCCCGTCGTCTCGCCCATGTGCACCAGCTCGCGGCCGAAGAGCATCACCAGCCCGACGGTGTTGATCAGGACAGCGATGGCGGACTTCCAGCCGTAGTTCTGGATCATGTGGGCGATATCGAAGTCCCACTTCGCCGCCACCATCAGCACCGGGGGCGCCGCGAAGTGGGTCAGGGTGCCGCCGATCGACACGTTCACGAAGAGCACACCCAGGGTGGCGTACATGAAGCGTATCGACATGCCCTGGTCGTAGTAGCGCTTCTTGAGCACCAGCGCCGTCACCGTCATGGCCGCCGGCTCGGTGATGAAGCTGCCGAGGAGCGGCCCGAGCACCAGCGCGCAGGCGAAGAAGCTCACCGTATCCGGGAGCGGCAGGAGCTTGGCCAGCATGGCGATCATCGCGGTGGCGAGGTCGATCACCGGCTTGGTGGCCGCCATCGCCATGATGACGAAGACGAAGGCCGGCTCCGTGAAGTTCAGGCTCTCGAGATAGTGGACCGGCCCATCCTCTCCGGGAACGCTGCTCCCCAGGATGCCGTAGCCCACCACGAAGACGCCGGCCCAGAGGCCGAAGACCACCTCCACCTCGGCCAGCACGTGGAAGAAGTTCTCCAGCACCGAGCCCTGGGGATGGTGGTGTGCCATCACCTCGAAGCGCTTGACCGAGAAGGTGTGCAGGATCGCGAGGCCGAAGAGGCATGTCGCCAGGATCTCGATGGTCGTCGGGTCCAACTCCGCCTCCCTCCAGTGGCGGCGCCATCGAACCAGCAGGGCTCCCACGTGTCCAGCGCACCCGGCCGCGTGGGGTTGGAATGCGGGGGCGATGCCGCGATGATCCGCCCTCATGGCGCGCGCCTCCTCGTCCTCGCCCCGTATCGGCCTCGTCCTCTCCGGCGGCGGCGCCCGCGGCGCTTATGAGGTCGGCGTGCTGCGGTGGATCGCCGAGCACCGTCCCGACGTGCTCGAGCGCGTGCGTGTGATCACCGGGGCGAGCGTCGGCGCCATCAACGGCGCCTTCCTCGCGGCCCACGGCCTCGATCGCGAGTCGGTGCACGCCCTCGAGGAGGTCTGGCTGGGCCTGCACGTCGAGAGGGTAATGAACCCCTCGCCCGTGCGGATCGCGCGCATCCTGGGGGCCGGGGCGGCACGCCTCTTCAGCAAGCAGGCCCACAGCCCCGCGGTCGGGCTCTTCGCCTCCGGGCGCTTCCGCCAGCTCCTCGAGGAGGTGATCCCTTTCGAGGGCATCCCTCGGCAGATCCGCGAGGGGCGCTTCGACGCCGTGGCGGTCTCGTCGACCGAGATCGGCTCGGGGCGGACCCACGTCTTCGTCGACCACGCCGAGCACATGCCGACCCCGCGCTGGCCCCATGATCGCTCGATGGAGGGCTTCACGACGCGCCTGAGCCTCCAGCACGTCCTGGCCTCGGCGGCGATCCCGCTCCTCTTCGCGCCCGTTCAGGTGGGCGACTACTGGTATACCGACGGTGGACTTCGCCAGAACACGCCCCTATCCCCGGCGCTGCGGCTCGGCGCCGAGCGCCTGCTGGTCATCCGGCTCGAGGGCCCCGATAGCCGCACCCCGGCGCCGGGCGCCTTCCCGGGCCTCGGCCAGCTCATCGGCAAGATGCTCAACGCGATCTTCCTCGATCGGCTGACCTGGGACCTCGACCGCCTGAGCCGCATCAACGACATCCTCGAGGCGGGCGTCCTGGAGTTCGGCCCCGACTTCGTCGAGCGCATCGGCGGCGAGCTCATGGCCCTCGGCCGCCGGCCCTACAAGCCGGTGGTACACGTGGCGATCAAGCCGAGCGACGACATCGGGCTGATGGCCGGGCGCCTGCTCCGCTCGCCGGGCTCGCTGAATACCGCCGTGTCGGGGCCGATGCGGGCGCTCTTGGCCAGCGACAACCTCGCGACCGCCGACGCGGCGAGCTACATCCTCTTCGACGGGGCCTTCGCCCGAGAGCTGCTCGACCTCGGCTACCGCGACGCGGCGGCCTCCAACGAGCGCCTGGACGCCCTGCTCGTTCCGTGAGCGGCTGGACGCCCCTCGGGGCGACTGATAGGACCCCCAGCCCACCCGCGGAGAGGTCCACAGGCTCGATGTCCCGTACGATCACCATGGTCAAGAAGCGCTTCGCGGACGGCTCGACGTGCAAGAAGTGCGAGCAGGCGCAGGCGAGCCTGGAGCGGAGGGGCCTGTGGGAGCGCATCGACCAGGTGATCGTGGCCGACGAGACCGACGCGGACTCGCCAGGCATGGTCTTGGCGAAGCGCCTCGGCGTCGAGCTGGCTCCCTTCTTCGTGGTCACGGGCGGCGAGGGGGGCGAGGAGCAGGTGTTCACCAGCGTCGTCGCCCTCAGGCGCCAGGTCCTCGAGCCGAAGAAGCCCAAGGGCGACCAGGCCGGGACCGGGGCCGCTCTGGACGATGGTTCGCTCGAGGACGCCGCCGAGGGGCTGGACGCCCAGGGGATCGTCGACTGGGCGCTCGGGCGCTTCGGCGGCGAGACCGCCCTGGCGTTCAGCGGCGCCGAGGACGTCGTGCTCATCGATCTCGCCGTCCGCTCTGGCAAGCCCTTCCAACCCTTCGTCCTGGATACCGGGCGCCTGCACCCCGAGACCCTCGAGTATCTCGAGGCGGTCCGGGAGCATTATGGCCTCGACATCGCCGTGATGAGCCCCCAGGCCCGGGGCGTTCAGGCCCTGGTCCGGGACAAGGGGCTGTTCAGCTTCTACCGGGACGGCCACGCGGAGTGCTGTGGGGTCCGCAAGGTGGAGCCCCTGGCGCGGGCGCTGGGCGGCCGACCTGCGTGGCTCACCGGGCAGCGGCGCGATCAGAGCCCGACCCGCGCCGAGGTGCCGGTAGTCCAGCTCGATCCTCGCTCGACGGCGGTGGCGCCGCTGGTGAAGGTCAACCCGCTGGCGGAGTGGAGCCTGGCGGAGGTCTGGGACTGGATCCGGGTGCACGAGCTGCCGGCGAACCCGCTGCATGAGCGCGGCTTCGTCTCGATCGGCTGTGCGCCCTGTACCCGCCCACCGAGGCCCGGGGAGCACCCGCGCGCCGGCCGGTGGTGGTGGGAGGAGGCCACGCACCGAGAGTGCGGGCTGCACGTCGTCTCGAAGGACGCAGGAGGAGAGGCATGAGCGCCGATCTCGAGCCCATGGGCGAGGCCCAGGACAAGGACGACCTCTACAAGCTCCGGCACAGCCTGTCGCACGTGATGGCCCAGGCGGTCCTGGAGCTGCGGCCCGGCGCGACCCTGGGCTTCGGCCCCCCCGTCGACGACGGCTTCTACTACGACTTCATCCTGCCGGAGCCGCTGAGCCAGGAGGACTTCCCCGCGATCGAGAAGAAGATGAAGTTCATCCTCAAGCGGAACCAACGCTTCGAGCGGGAGGACCTGCCCCGGGTCGAAGCGATGGCGCGCCTCGACGCGATGGGAGAGCCCTACAAGCGCGAGTACGCCGAGGAGCTCTTCGACGACAAGGGCATCGAGAGCCTGACCTTCTATCGCAACGGCCCCTTCCTCGACATGTGCGAGGGACCCCACGTCGAGCAGACGCGCAAGCTGCCGAAGGCCGCCTTCAAGCTGCGCAGCATCGCCGGCGCCTACTGGCGAGGCGACAGCGACAACGTGATGATGACGCGCATCTACGCGTGGGCGTACAAGACGCGCGAGGAGCTCGACACGCGCATCAAGGAGCACAAGCTCGCCCTGGAGCGCGACCACAAGAAGCTCGGCAAGCAGCTCGACATCTACGTGATCGACGACGACGTCGGCCGGGGCCTGCCCCTGTGGCTGCCGGCCGGCACGGTGCTCCGGGAC
>CAZEHU010000136.1:0-6949 GCA_964511605.1 uncultured Myxococcales bacterium | reverse complement strand
CGCCGGAGCCGCTCCCGCCCTCGCCGCCGCCCACCGGGGGCTCGGCGCCCTCCTCGATCAGCTCTGCGGCCACGTTGGTGGACTTATCGGCCTCGATGATGATCGACGACTCGAAGGTGTGGTAGCCGCTCTTGGAGACGCGGACCGTGTAGCTCCCCACGGCGTGGGGCATCGGGCTGATGGGCGTCTCGCCCACCTTCTTGCCGTTCAGCGTGACCTTGGCGCCGTTCACGTTCGCGGAGACACTCACGAAGCCCTTGGCCACCTTGGGCACCAGCACGATCTCCACGTCCACATCGTCCCCGGCCCCCACCTTGATGGTCTGGGTGCCGCGCTCGAAGCCGGTCTTCTCGCCGAGGATCTTCAGCTTGCCGGCCTTCACCCAGCGCTCCACCGGGGTGACGAGGTGGCTGCCGAGGACCTTGCGATCCTGCTTCATCTTCACCTCCACCTTGTTGGGGGTAGACGTGATGCGGACGAAGCCGTGGGTCTTGCGCAGCTTCGCCTCGAGCGCGGGGATTCGGGTCCGCGCGTCCTCGGCGAAGTTATAGTCGGGGTTCATCTCGAGGGCCTTGGAGAAGGCCGCCACGGCTGCCGCGAACTGGCCCAGCTCCTCGCGAGCGCGGGCCACGCTGTGGAGGATGTCGGGGCTGGGGAAGATCTTGTAGGCGGCCTCGAACTCGATCACGGCCTTGGCGAAGTTGCCGGCGCGCGCCTTCTCGAGGCCCTTCTCCACGAGGGCCTCCGCTTTCGCCTCGTCCTTGTCCTGGGCAAGGGCTGGCGTCGCCGCCACGACGAGCAGACCCAGGACGAGGAGGGGCAGGGTCGCTCGGGCCAGCAGCCTGTCGCCATGGGGGGTGGTCACGATCGGTCGCCTGGGCTCGGGGGAGGCCGGGGTAGGCGCTGCCTACTCCAGCGGGCTGCAGATGAGCTGCACGGAGTCGATGTAGATGCCGGAGCCCCCGCGGAGGCCGGTGACGACGAAGCCCTTCGGACACTTGAGCTCGTAGGCCACGCCACCCTCTCCGCCGGCGCTCGACGTATAGCGCTTGGTGCTGCCGATGTTCGCGCCGCTGCCCGCGTTCTTCAACTTCTCCAGCAGCATCTCCTCGTCGAGGCCGCCGATGGCGTCGGCCACCTTGGCATGCTCGGACTGGTAAGCGAGGCCCGCGGTCTCCGCATAGTCCACGACCTTCTTGCCCTTGCCGTCCGCTGCGATGGGGTCCCCGGGCGGGGCCGGTGGCGGAGGGCGCTCCGGCTTGTCCTTCTTCACCGAGCCGGGCTGGATGCGCTCTCGCACGATCTCCGCGCCCCCGGTGATCGACACCCCCAGGAAGGCCCGGTCCAGGTCCAGCTTGGGAGGCAAGGGGTGCTTGAGGCCCAGCTCCACCACGTACTTGCCACCATCGATGGCCACGAAGTGGCTCTCACTCCACTGGGAGCGGCCGCCCTTGGGCTGCTTGTGCAGGGAGAAGCTGAGGGGGAAGACGCCCCCGATCGGCTTGCGGTGAGCGTCCTGCAGCTTGCCCTCGTAGACGATGGTCTTGCCCTCGGCGTGCGCCGCGGGCGCCGCGAGGGGGGCGAGGAGGAGGAGCGCAAGAGCGCCCAGCGATGGGTGGTACAGCGTGGTGGACATGGGGCCCTGGGGGTCTACGGGACGACTCGGCGGGTGTCAATCCGCCTGTCGCGTCAGGGATTCCGTCAGCGATCAGGGCTCCACGGGCGGCGGAGCGTGGAAGACGAGGTAGGCCTCATCGACCCGGGCATGGGTGGGCACTCCAAGGGGCGAGGTGGGTACCGAGGCCAATGGGGTCGCTGCGACCAGGTCCTGCGCGAGGGGCGCAGCAAGGGCCGAGGCCAGCTCGCTCGCCGGGGCCGGGAGGAAGCCGGAGCTGGCCGAGAAGCCAGCGAGCTCCACGGTCTTCGGCTCGAGCCAGATGCGACCGGCGCTGTCGACGGAGAGGTGGGTGCCCACCTCCAGGGCCAGCTCCAGGCTGGCGAGGCGAACCCAGGTTCCCTCGACGTCGCCGTAGAGCTCGACCTTCATCAGGCCGGTGGTGAGCCGGACGTGCACGTCCTCGCCCGCGTTGTCGAACGCGAGCCCCGGCGGCTCGAGGGGCCAGAGGCGCAGGCTGAGCTCCGCGCCCGGCGCGAGCACGTCGAGGGCGGGCCAGAGGGGCGCGAGCTCCTCCGCGCTCCAGACCATCCCCGCGGTCGCTCGCTCCCTGCAGAAGGCGCCCGCGTGCCACAGGGATCGGGCCGCGTGGGCCACCAGGCCGGTCGAGAGCAGGACAGCGGCGTCGTCTTCGACCGCCGGCACCGGAGCTGTAGGCATCGGGGCGGCGGCCGCCTCGGGCATACAGGGGTGGTGTGTGGCCTCGAGCGTGATCGCATAAGGCACGACGAGCGAGTGGTCGACGAGCTGCCACCACTTGGAGGCCTCGCTCTCCGAGGCACGGATCAGCACGTCGAGGGCGCCGGCGCCCATCCCGTCCCCGCCCCAGCTCAGCGAGGTCGCCGTGGCCAGGTCGAGACCGAGGGCCGTGGGGACAGCGTCGGCGAGGGCCGCGCCGAGGCCCTCCATCGCAGCGGAGGCGACGATCCCGAGGAGCAGCTCGCCCGGCGGCTCGGTGAGCGAGAAGACATCTCCGGCCGGCAAGGGGCAGCCCGAGACGTCGAAGCTCACCTCCTCGGCGGAGAGGCTGCTGGCGTCCACCAGGGGAGAGGCCTGGATCTGCCCCTCCTTGGTGCGGGTCAGGGAGAGGCGCCCACCGAGGATCGCGTGCTCGAGGTCGAGGTCAAGGGAGCAGGCCTCCTCCCCGTCGATGCTCACCGAGAGCGTGAGGGGCTCGAGGGCGGCGGAGAGCGCGACGCTCAGCCCGAGGGGGTCGACGCTGAGGTCCACGCTGGTGGGCAGGAGCTTGGCCCCCATCCATGAGACGACGACGAGCTCGGAGACGCTCCCCTCCCCGAGGCTGGCCTCACCGTCGAACATGAGTCCATCGGGGAGCGCGACCCCGAGGGCCTTGGTGACCTTGCTCGAGGCGGCCTCCCAGGCCGCGGGGCCCAGGCTGAGCACGACGCCGTTGGGGGTAGCGGGGGCGTCGAGCACCGCCGACTCCGGGAGGCCGGCGCCCCACAGGTCCTCGGCCTCCATCGCGCAGGCGGACGGGCCGAGGGCCGCGGCCGAAGCGAGGAGGAGCGCGCTGCCGAGGAGCCGCCGCCTCACGGCCCGGCCGCCGGCAGGTCGAGGAGCTCGATGGAGGTCTCGAGGCTGGCGCCCGGATCTCCGTCGGTGCCGAGGGAGGGCCACGCTCCATACGCCCCGCGCACACGACCGTCCTGGACGACGATGGCCATGTCGCGGCCCGGGGGGAGGGCCGGCAGATCCCAGGGACCGGTGATCGTCGCGCCGTCGACCCGGGCGAGGCGCAGCATGAGGCGCCCGGCGTCCAGGTAGAGCAGGCTGGCGCGGCCCAGGGCATCGAAGGAGAGGCTGACGTGCTGGCCGACGGGGTGGCTGCGCAGCGCACCCGTCGCCGGGTCGGTGGTCAGGCCATCGTCGACGAGCAGGGGCTCCGGGGCAGGTCCGGAGGGAAAGAGGTAGCGGAGCGAGGAGCGCGTGGCGTCGTAGTAGGCGAGGGCGAGACGGCGCTTGGGATCGAGGGTCATGTCGAGGAAGCGGCCCACGTCGCCAGTGTCCTCGTGTGTCTCCGCATCTCGACCGTCGAGCGTGGTGACGGTCCAGGTGCCGTCTCCGGCTAGCTCCGCGAGCTTGAGGTCCCCGCGCAGCCGGTCGTAGAAGCCGACCCGGGGCCCCTGGGCCCCCAGCACGATGCCGGCGTACTCGCCGTAGTCCTCGGCCTCGCCGGGGCAGTCCTCCTCCCCCGCGCAGACCGGCACGACCTGGGAGGCCCAGGTCCCGTCGACCGGGTGGCGCATCGCGTAGCGCAGGGAGCGGGCCCCCACGTCCCGGTAGACCAGGTGGACTCCCCCGAAGGCGTCGACCTCGATGGCGGTATGGGTGCCGCGGTCGCCGTCCTCCTCCTCGGGGTCGACGGCCTCGGTGGTCAGGGCATCGTCGGCGCTCAGGCGGCCGTAGCGCACGGCGCCCTCGAAGGCGTCGTACCAGGCCAGGTGCACCGTATCCTCGGCGTCGACAGCCAGGGAGGCCCAGCGGCCCGCGTCCACATCGATGAGGGCGTGATCCTCGATGCGGAAGCCCGCGAGCACCCGGGCACCGAGGGTGCCGTCCTCCTCCTCGCTGAGGCGGAGGAGGTTCGTATTGGTCGCGTCATAGGTGATCAGGACGCGGCTGCCGTCCGAGCGCACAGCGGCGGCGGTGAAGCGGCCCAGCTCGCCGGTGGCCGCCGGCGGCTCGATGGCCTGGCAGACGCCCTCGTGGCAGGCCTGGTTGGCGGGGCACGCCTTGTCGTTGCAGTTCGACCGGCTGGCCTCGCCGCAGGCTGCGCCGGTCAGAGCCAGCCCAACCACCAGGGCCAGCGGCGTGAGCAGCCGGGCGAGGGTGCGGGCGACTCCCCGTCGGCGGTCGGGGGCCCGGGGCGGGCGAAGGGGGAGCATGCTGGGCCCCAGGCTACGAGGCCGATCGGAAGGGATCAACTACCCGACCCGTTCGGGCGTCGACGAGGTTTGACCGGCCCGGGGTAGGGACATAGGCTCAGGAGCGATGTCGGATCCGAAGGACGAGGGCGCGCCAGGCCCGCCCGAGGCACCTGCCCGGGCCGATGAGGATGAGGCGGTGACCGTCCACGATGTGGTGAAGACCAACATCGGCGTGCTCGGCGCGGCCAGCCGCACGATGGTCGACATGAACAACAGCGAGGTGGAGATCGGCGGCAAGCGAGCCGCCGCTCCGAGCCACGTGCTGACCAAGCGGGAGGAGCCGGCGGCCTTGCCGCCGGCCCCGGGACAGGGCGCACAGTCCAAGCAGACGCGGCCGGTGCCGGGCGTCGCTGCGACCACGGGCGGCGCGGGTGGCCAGGGCGACAAGGGTACCGGCGACGACCCCCACGACGATGCCCGCGTCGACCTCGAGGCCAAGATCGCGGAGCGAATCGCCGCCGCTCAGATGCTCCCCCGCACCGATCCTTTCCTTGGCCGGGAGGTCGGCGGCCGCTTCACCATCATGAACAAGGTGGGCGAGGGCGGCATGGGCGCCGTCTACCGCGCCCGCCAGCGCGGCATGGACCGCGACGTCGCTGTGAAGGTGCTGCTGGGCGACGTGGCGATGAACGAGACGGTGGTCAAGCGCTTCCAGCTCGAGGCCCTCGCCGTCTCCAAGCTGCGCAGCCCCCACACCATCCAGATCTACGACTTCGGGGAGACCGACGACGGCCAGCTCTACATCGCGATGGAGTTCCTCGAGGGCCAGTCGCTCCACGAGCTGCTCGAGGCCGACAAGGTCCTCAGCGCACGCCGCGCCCTGCGCATCGCCCAGGCGATGCTCCGCAGCCTGCGCGAGGCCCACGGCAAGGGCATCGTCCACCGCGACCTGAAGCCGGACAACGTCTTCCTGACCTCCCTCGGGGAGGAGAGCGACTACGTCAAGGTGCTCGACTTCGGCGTGGCCAAGCTGCGGGAGGGCGATCCAAACGCCGGCACGGTCACCAAGACGGGCACGATCTTCGGCACGCCGAAGTACATGAGCCCGGAGCAGTCCCGCGGCAAGCACGTGGACCACCGCTCGGACCTCTACGCGATGGGCGTCATGCTCTACGAGATGCTCACCGGCCGGGTGCCTTTCGACGCCGACAACTCCCTCGGCATCCTCATCAAGCACATCCAGGAGCCGCCGCCCCCCATCGAGGAGGTCCGCCCCGACCTGGTGGTGCCCGTCGAGGTGCGCGACTACATCCACCACCTCCTCGAGAAGCATCCGGAGAAGCGGCCGCAGACTGCCGAGGCGGTGCTGCGGGAGCTCGAGGGCCTCGAGGGAGACCTCGACGACATCTTCCGCAACGTGGTGACCACCGAGGAGGCGGTCGCGATCGGCCTGGAGATGGCCACCAGCTCGAAGACCCGCGCCGATACCTCCCTCGACGCGGACAACGAGCAGCTCCTGCCGACCCTGGGGCCCTTCCGCGATGGCACCCTGAGCCTCGAGGACGCGGAGCGAGAGCTCGCTGGGGAGCCACGCCGCCACCGGGCCCCCCTCTCCCTCGTCCTCGCGGGGGCGCTCCTGCTGCTGACCATGGGCAGCCTGGGGGCCCTCGCAGCCTCCCTGGAGCCCCTGCCGGAGGCCTGGCGAGGGCTGCCCGGGCTCGTCGAGGCCACCTCGACCGTCGGCACGGTCCCGGCCTTCGCGGCCGATGACGTCTACGTGACCATCGCCGTCGATCCACCCGACGCGGAGATCTGGCATCGAGGCAAGGAGCTCGAGGACTCGAGCCCCCTGACGCTGAAGCGCCGAAAGGGCTCGGACAGCGAGACCTATACCTTCAAGAAGGAGGGCTTCGCCCCCCTGACCCGTACCGTCGCTTTCGTCCAGACCCAGAAGGAGACCGTCAGCCTCACCAAGCTGAAGCCCGACCCGCCCCCCGCGCGCCCCCCGCCCACCTCCGGCGGCACCCGCAAGGGGAGCGAGAAGGCTACCAAGACCACCACCTCCATCGAGCCCGAGAAGGTCAAGCCTACCAAGCCCCTCGAGTTCAAGCCCTCGAAGGTGAAGGAGACGAAGGGGGCCTTCGGGAGCAGCGGATCGGGCGGGAAGAAGCCGAGCCCGTTCTGAGGGGCGCTGACCCGCGCCTTGAGGCTGCACGCGCGCCCGACTGCGGTGTCGCAGTGAGTATCCTCAGCCTCTCGGATCCCGTGACAGGACAGCGACGCGACCTCAACCAGACCGTCCGGCGGGCCCTGGAAGCTCTCCTGCGGGCGTGCGCGGTCCACGAAAGGGATCTCGGGTCCCGCCCACGGCGCGGAGGCCGAGCCG
>CAZEHU010000135.1:0-6955 GCA_964511605.1 uncultured Myxococcales bacterium | reverse complement strand
GGCGGCACCGACGAGCCCTTCCACGACGGCACCATCACCTATGCCGGCGGCCCCTCCGGGGCCGACGCCGGCGGCTCGAAGGGCCAGGGATGCGGCGTGGGCGCCTGCTTCGGCGGCACCATCATCTGCGACGGGCCGAGCGCCTTGACCTGCGACACCGCCGGCGACGCGACGGCGGAGATCTGCAACCTCACCGTCGACGACGACTGCGACGGCTCGACCGACGAGGACTACCTGCCCGGGGGCGACAAGCCCTGGGACGATCCCAACCAGCCCGGTCAGAGCGCCTTTTTCGGCCAGGACTGCGGCGTCGGCGCCTGCTTCGGCGGCCAGGTGATCTGCGAGGGTGGGGTGGCGATGTGCGATACCGCCGACCAGGCGGCCAGCGACGACTTCACGTGCAACAACCAGGACGACGACTGCAACGGCATCGTCGACGACGAGTTCGCCCCTGGCGGCAGCCAGGCCCTCCTCGACTACGATGGCAGCGCGAAGCAGAAGGGCCAGGGCTGCTCCACCGGGATCTGCGTAGGCCTCGTCGTCTGCAACGGTGCGGCCACGGGCCTCGAGTGCAGCGGCGAGCCGCCCGAGGATGATGATCAATGCGATGGGGTCGACCAGGACTGCGACGGCTCGGTCGACGAGCACTACTCTGCCTCGCCGACGGCCTGTGGCAAGGGCGTCTGCGCCTCGAGCGGTCAGCTCGTCTGCCAGCAGACCGTGGAGGGCGCCGACCTCGTCGATACCTGCTCGGAGGGCAACCCGACGGGCGCGGACGATGAGTGCGACGAGATCGACCAGGACTGCGACGGCTTGTCCGACGAGCACTACTCGGTCGCGATCAGCTGCGGGCAGGGCGCCTGCCAGGCCGCGGGCGTCGAGATCTGCACCGACGGAAGCACGGTCGAGCAGTGCACCGAGGGCCCGGAGACGGGCGACGACACGGACTGTGATGACATCGACGACGACTGCGACGGCTCGACCGATGAGCACTACTCGGTCTCGATCACGTGCGGGGTCGGGGTCTGCGAGGCCGGAGGTGTCCAGACCTGCGATGGCGGCCAGACCGTGGATGACTGCACCGAGAACAACCCCACCGGCACCGACGACAACTGCAACGGCCTCGATGAGAACTGTGGGGGCGGCACCGACGAGGACTACATCGCGCCCCCGACCGGCTGCGGCCAGGGGATCTGCGCCAGCGCGGGCATCCTCGCCTGCATCGACGGCAGCCCCGAGGATACCTGCGAGCCCGACGAGACGGACAAGGTGCCCGCGGGCCAGGACAGCACCTGCAACCACGCCGACGACGACTGCGACGGCTCGACCGACGAGGACTACCCGGAGGACGCCACCACCTGCGGCCAGGGCGTGTGCTCCTCGACGGGGAAGATGATCTGTGTCGGGAGCACCGAGAGCGACACCTGCGAGCCCGGTGATCCCAACGTCACGCCGGAGTCGAATACCGACAACACCTGCAATGACGAGGACGACGACTGCGATGGCGCCACGGACGAGGACTACGTCCCGATCCCCTGCGACGGCGGCGACGGCGATAGCTGCAATACCGGGCTCACGAGCTGCTCGAACGGCAACGAGACCTGTGTGGGAGACGCCGCCTGCCCGGCGAGCACGCCGGACTGCGAGGCGGGGACCGGCGGCAGCGGCAAGGATCGATGCATCTGTGACGTCGACCCCGATAGCTGCGCGGCCGAGGCCTCAGGGACCTGCAACGGCACCTCGGGGGTCTGCGAGTAGCTACTCGCTCGTCGAGGAGTCGATCCCGTACTTCTTCATCAGCTTGCGGAAGTACTTACGATCGATGTCGGCCTCGCGGGCCGCGTGGCTGATGTTGAAGGAGTTCCGCTTCAGGAGGTTGTGGATGTAGTCCTTCTCGAAGGAGGAGACCCAGTCCTCCTTGGCCTCCTTGAAGGGCTTGTCCGTGGTGGGCGCGCCGCGCTCTTTGTTGGTGGCGCTCGAGGAGGAGGCCCTGCGGCGGACGATGCCCATGCCGCTGATGGTCTCCGGAAGGAACTCGGGCAGGATGTACTCACCCTCGGCGTAGGCGCAGGCCCGCTCGACGACGTTGAGCAGCTCGCGCACGTTGCCTGGCCAGCGATAGCTCATCATCGCGTCGAGGGCGTCGCGCGCGATGCCCTTGACCTGAGGCCGTCCGTCCGCGCCCTTGTTGAACTCGCCGCTCCGAAGGAAGTGCTTTGCGAGCAGGGGGACGTCCTCCACCCGATCCCTGAGGGGCGGCAGGATCAGCCGGACCACGCTGAGGCGGTAGAACAGGTCCTGCCGGAAGCGGCCCGCGGCCACCTCCGCCTCGAGGTTGCGGTTCGTGGCCGCTACCACCCGGACGTCCACCTTGATCGCCTTGTTGGAGCCGACGCGGCGGATCTCGCGCTGCTCGAGGGCCCGCAGGAGCTTGGGCTGCAGATCGAGGCTCAGCTCACCGAGCTCGTCGAGGAAGATCGTGCCGCCCTGGGCCACCTCGAAGAGGCCCTGGCGGGCCATGATCGCGCCGGTGAACGATCCCTTCTCGTGGCCGAAGAGCTCGGACTCGATGAGGTTCTCCGGCACGGCCCCACAGTCGAAGACGACAAAGGGGCGGCCCGAGCGGCGGCTCTGCTCGTGGACCGTGCGGGCCACGACCTCCTTGCCGGTGCCGGTCTCGCCCTCGATGACGACGGTGGCGCCGGTGGGGCCGATCTTCTCGAGGATCGAGAAGATCTCCCGCATCCGGGTCGAGTGGCCGACGATGCTGCCGAAGCGATCCCGATCGACCGGTCGGATCTCCACCCGCTCGTCGAGGCTCTGGAAGCGGACGTCGCTCTTGCCGAGGGTGATGGTACAGCCGGGCTTCAGGAAGGCCTCCCGGATCCGGACCCGGTTGACGAAGGTGCCGTTCGTCGAGCCGAGGTCGGCCACCAGGTAGGCGTCGTTGTCCTGGCTGATGCGGCAGTGGTAGCGGCTGACCGTATCGTCGTCCACGACGAGATCGTTGTCGTCCATCGCGCCGATGGTGACGTCCGGCTGATCGAAGATGTACTCCGCCATCGTCCCATCCTCGCGCTCCACCACGAGCTTGCACTTGCGGAGGTGCAGGGTCGTGGGGCGGCCCGAGATGTAGGAGATCTTGGTGGGAGGAAGCTCCGCCTCCTCCAGGTTCACGCCGGGGGACTCGCTCACGCCCACGGGGATACGACGTGCGGGAGGTGGGGTCAATAGACCCCACCCACTTCCCAGGCTCGAGCGCCCAGCGGGACCGAGGGGCCGGGCCTACTTGAAGGGGAAGCGCGTGTCGGTCTCGCGCTGATCCTTGAACTTGGCCTCGAGGCGCTCCTCCTCCTCTTTGCACTCGATGCAGAGGGTGGCCTCCGGGCGGGCCGAGAGGCGGCCGATGCCGATGTAGTTGCCGCAGCCGTTGCACTCGTCGTACTCGCCCTCCTCGATCCGGCGGAGGACCTTGTCGAGCTTCTTGATCAGGCCCTTTTCCCGATCGCGCATGCGATGCTCGAAGGCCTGATCATACTCGGCGGTGGCCAGGTCGACCTCGTCGGCGATGCGGAGGCCGCCGGCCTCCTTCACCTCGTCCGCGTGCTCCTCGGCCTCGGACAGGAGGCGAGCACGGCGATCGATGAGCAGCTCCTTGAAGTGCTCGACTTGCTTCGGGGTGAGGGGCTCCTGCTCCTCGTAACGAGACGGCGTGCTCATGGGACCTCCGCTTCCAGAACTCCGGCCCCCTGTCGAGGGCGCGTCATTGTGGGGACAAGGGGGGCCTCGATCAAGGCTGCGATCTCTTCCAAGTTGCCGAGATTCAAGGGCTCTTCTCAGCCCCAGCGGAGAGCCAGTGCCGCCACGTCCATGGCGATCGCCACCGCCACGTGGATGAGGAAGCCCCCCCACACGCTGCCCGTCCGCAGGCTGAGCGTGCCGAGGACGATGCCGGCGAGAACCGCGCCGAGGGTCTCGAACATCGGCTTCCGGAAGTGGATCATCGTATAAGGGAGGATCATCGCGAAGATAGCGAAGCGCCCGAGGCGATCGACGACCCCGTGGAGCAGGAAGCCCCGGAAGAAGAACTCGAGGCTGAAGAACTGCAGGGCGTAGAAGCACTCCCAGATCATGAAGTCCAGGGCGCCGACCGGCTGCCGGTAGAAGGGGTACTGGCGCTGGAAGTCCGGGGTGGCCGCGACCACCCACACCATGATGCCCACGGGCAGGAAGAGCAGGACGTAGATCCACAGGTGCTTCAAGAAGCCGGCGCCGCCGAGGCCGTAGTCCCGGAGCCGATGTCCGAGCACGGCCCGCGTCACCAGCGATGGCAGCACGAAGTAGAAGGTGAAGCAGCCGAGGGACCAGGCGATGTTCTCGAAGAGCTTCTCGTAGGGGATGAGGTCCGCGCGCCACTCGGGGCTGAGCCATGCGATCCCCTCGAGGACGAGGCGGGCGACCCCCTTCTGCACGCGGGTCGAGAGCACCCCGTACGAGATGCACGTGAGCGAGCAGGCCGCCGTCACGAAGATCACCGTGCAGCGGGCGGTGGGGGAAAGGCGCCCGGAGGGCACCTCGGCGTGCTCGTCGATCCAGCGTAGGTGCTGGCCCGCGAGGCGATCCCAGAGGCGCCTCAGCAAGGGGGTCCGCTCGGCGGCGCACCATGCCCCGGCGAGGTCCGTCTCTCCAGGGCAATCACCGCCTCGGGGTCCCATTCTACTGGGCAAGAATGCCGGATTGGGGACACAAGGGACATCGTCTTCTATCTCTCCTTGTCAACGGAATCTTGCGGGTGCTAGGCTCGCGCCCCTGCCCACCGGGGGCATGCGCAGGGGGCCACGGGAGGTGTCCCCCGAGGGGCGGACGACGCCCCAGCCCCTGCGCTCCTACCATCAGAGGTCGAGGAGTCCAGATGTCCGAGCAAGATCCCATCATCGTGCGTAAGTACGGCAACCGGCGCTTGTACCGCATGGACGAGAGCCGATACGTGACCCTGGACGAGCTCGCGGAGCTGGTCCGCGAGGACTCGCACTTCCTCGTCGAGGACGCCAAGACCGGCGCCGACCTCACCGGCATGGTGCTGGCCCAGGTCATCTTGGAGGAGGAGAAGAGGGGCACCGGGGGAGCGCTGCCCCACGAGCTCCTCCGGCAGCTCGTCCGTGCCCGGGACGAGCGCCTGATCACCTTCGTGGTCGAGCACCTGCCGCGTCTCATGGAGATCTACCTCGAGGCGGCGGACGCTACCGCCGAGAGCCTCGATCTCGCGACGCGCGAGCCCGACGAGATGAGCGCGGGCGAAGCGGCGATCATCGCCCAGCTCGCCGCGGTCCACACCCAGATGGCCCGGATCCTCGACTCCTTCGAGGTCGAGGAGGACTGATCGCTCGGGGGACCCCTGTCCGGGACCGCGCCCTGGTCGATAGGGCGTGGTCCCGGGCAGGGGGCGCGGCTCGTTCGAGGCTCGATGGCGCCGGGATGCTCGCTGGGCGCGATCGACGAATGGGATCTCCTCTTGCGCGGCTAGCCAACGGTTGCGCAGCGGCGCCTTGGGCGCCATCGGCCGCGCCGGAGGCGCGTGACCGAGCGCTAGGAGCCCGAGCCGATGGCGCCTCCGGCGCCTGTGGGCAACGGGCTCTTGGTGCGCCGATCGGCTCCGAGCTCCTAGAAGTAGAGATTGATGCCAGCCTGGAACAGCACGCCCATATTGAGCTTGTCGTCCGGGCGCGCGGCGTGGATGCCATCACAGAAGCCGCTCATGGCGCCCACCTGCTCGAGGCAGTCCTGGCGGACCTCCGCGTGGCTGTCGAGGTTCTTCAGGATCGACTGACCGCGGATATCGCCCTCGAGGGAGAGGTGCTCGGTGAGGAAGATCTCCAGCCCAGCGCCCACCTGCCCAGCCAGCTCGGTGGTGTTGGAGCGGAACTGGCCGCCGAGGTAGTCGAGCTGGCTGAAGTGCACGCCGGCGCCGGCGAGCCCATAGGGCTGGATTCGGCTCGAGGGCCAGAGGTGGTAGGTCAGCGCGCCCATGACCGGAACCGTGGTCTGCTCGAAGCCCTCACCCGATCCGCCGAGGGCGTCCAGGGAGAGCTCGAGACCCCAGTGATCGTCGAAGCGGGTCCGCAGGTGGACCCCGACGCCTCCAAGGCCAGGGTTCTCGGCGTGGCTCAGGCCGACCTTGTCCCCCTCGATGGAGGCGCCACCGATGCGCAAGCCGAGGGCGAGGGGCTCGTCGGCCCAGGCGGGCTCCGTGGAGACCACCGGGGCGGAGCGCACCACCGTGGTCGCCCGAGGCGCCGGCCGCGCCACGACCACCTTCTCCTCCACCACCACCACCGGCGGCGGGGCGGGCTCGTAGACCACCACGGTCTTCTTCCGGACCACCCGACGCGGGGGCGGGCGGTGGTAGACGACCTTGGTGGTCTTCACCGTCGTCGGGGGAGCCGGCGAGGTCGTTACGACCCGGCGGCGGACCCGGCCTCGGCGGGTCTTGACGACCTTCACCTTGTAGGCGGGCTTGGGGCTGTGGTGCTCGGGCGCTGCGCTGGCGGCGGGGGCGATAGCGGCGAGCAGGAGCGAGCTCGAGACAAGGGCGATCATCAGTCGGTTCACAGGGTCCTCCGGTCTCGGGACACGCGCTCCGACGCAGCGAATCGGTGGCTATTCACCCAGGGCTCGACAGCCCCGTTGCTTCCCCCGTAGACCGACCGTAGGATGCGCCGCCCCGAGACCTGGAGTCCCCCCCAGGGAGCCCCCGAGAATGCAGCGGATCCGTGCCATCACGCCCCCCCTCCGAGGGGGCGGCAGCGCCAGGGAGATCCCCGCCCCTCCGGGGGAGGGATCCTCGGGGGCGGGTGACGCCCGACCGGCCCTCGGAGCTCGCGGAGACCTGTCGCCCGGTCCAGCAGGGCGCTGGCTCCTCGGCCTGCCGATCCTCGCGCTGCTCATCACCTCCGGG
>CAZEHU010000134.1:2316-6958 GCA_964511605.1 uncultured Myxococcales bacterium | reverse complement strand
ACCTCGGCCTCGAGGGCGACGAGCAGCTCGTCCGGCGTGAGGCTCACGAGGAAACCCCGGGTGCCGCCATTGATGAAGAGGCGCTCGAGGTCGAGGATCGTCAGCTCGAAGACGGTTCGGAGGGGGTGGCGGGTGCCGAAGGGCGACGTGCCCCCCACCTTGTAGCCGGTGTGCCGCTCGGCGGTGGCGGGGCTGCAGGGGACGACTCGCTTCGCGCCGAGCGCCCGCGCCAGGGACTTGGTCGAGACCGTCCGATCCCCGTGCATCAGCACCAGGAAGGGCTCGCGCCCCTCGTCTTCGAAGACGAGGGTCTTGACCACCGCGTGCTCCTCGATCCCCAGGGACTCCGAGGAGGCCCGCGTCCCGCCCTTTTCGACGTAGCGATATAGGTGCGGCTCGAAGTCGATCCCGGCCTGGCGGAGGGCCAGGACGGCTCGGGTGGTGGGGACGCGCTGGGCCACTCAGATCGGATCGATGAAGATCTCGCGGGGCCGGCTGGTGCCGTCCGAGGGCCCGACGACTCCCTCCTTCTCCATGACCTCCACGATACGTGCGGCGCGGTTGTAGCCGACGCCGAGCTTGCGCTGCAGGAAGCTGATCGAGGCCTTGCGGCTCTCGGCGACCACCTTCACGGCCATATCGTAGAGCTCGTCGTACTCCTCGCTCCGCGCGCTCTCGTCGCCCTCGTCATCGCCCGGGGCCACGATGGACATGTCGTAGTCCGGCTCACCCTGGGCCCGGACGTGGTCGACGATTCGGATGACCTCCTCGTCGCTGACGAAGCAGCCGTGCACGCGGGTCGGGGCCGGGGAGCCGGGGGCCAGGCAGAGCATATCGCCCATGCCCAGGAGCTTCTCGGCGCCCTGCTGGTCGAGGATCGTGCGGCTGTCGATGCCCGAAGAGACCCGGAAGCTGATGCGGGTCGGGAAGTTCGACTTGATGGTGCCGGTGATAACGTCGGTGGAGGGACGCTGGGTCGCCAGGATGAGGTGGATGCCCGCCGCACGCGCCTTCTGGGCGAGTCGAGCCACACATTGCTCCACGTCCTTGCCCGACTGCATCATCAGATCGGCGAACTCGTCGACCACCACCACGATGCTGGGCAGCACCTCGAGCTCGGCGCCGCTCGCGTCGAGGATGACGCCCTCGGGATCGGGGGTGCCGGCCGCCATGCGTCGCGCCTTGGCGAAGCGCAGCTTGTCGGGGAGCCGGGGCTCGGAGGACCCGAGTAGCTCGCGGACCTTCTTGTTGTACTCCGAGAGCTTACGGACGTTTAGCTCCAACAAGAGGTTGTAGCGTCGCTCCATCTCGCGCACGGCCCAGCGCAGCGCAGCCGCGGCCTGCTTGGCGTCGGTGACCACGGGCAGGAGGAGGTGCGGGATGTTCTCGTAGACCGAGAGCTCGACCATCTTCGGATCGACGAGGATCAGGCGCACCTCGTCCGGCGTGGTCCGGTACAGGAGCGAGCACAGGAAGGTGTTGATGCCCACCGACTTGCCGGAGCCGGTGGCGCCGGCCACCAGGACGTGCGGCGCCTTGGCAAGGTCCATCGAGCGCGGGTTGCCGGCGATATCCTTGCCGAGGGCCAGGGTCAGGTTGCTCTTGGCCTTGGCGAATCCGGCGTCGCTCAGGCACTCCTTGAGGTAGACGGTCTCGCGCACCTCGTTGGGCACCTCGACGCCCACCACGTCCTTGCCGGGGATCGGCGCGACGATGCGGATCGAGCGGGCCTTGAGCGCCATCGCCAGGTCGTCGGAGAGGCCCACGATCTTCGAGATCTTCACGCCGGGGGCCGGCTTGAACTCGAACATCGTCACGACGGGACCCGGGTGGATCTCGGCGACATGCCCCTCGACCTTGAAGTGGGCGAGCTGCTGGCAGAGGGCCGCGGCTTTCTCCTTGAGGACCTCGGGATCGTACATCTCGCCGACCGGCGGCTTGTACTGGAGGAGGCTCATCGAGGGCAGCTCGTAGCGCTTCTCCTCCTCGAGCTCCGGGAGCTGCGGCTGCTCGCCCACCACCAGCTCGCCGCGACGGCGCATCGCCGCCGACTCGACGATCTTGATCGCCTCGCCCGGGGCCTCGAGCCACGGGGCGAGCTCGCGCGCCTCGTTGGCCGAGGACTCGGCGACCGCGGGCTCTCCGTCGCGCTCCTCTGCGGCGGGGGTCGGCTCCACCACGCGGGGCTCGTCGTTCGGGGTCTTGCGGGTCTCTGTGTCCGGCTCGAACCACGGGGGCGGTGGCTCGCTGTCCGGCTCGACCCGCGGGGCCGGCGGCTCGATGCTCGGGGCCTCGGCGGGGGGCGCGACCCCAGGCGGGAGGCCCGCGGTGCCGGCCTCGAGCTCTGAGTCCACGAGCTGCTCGGTATCCCCATGCTGGAGCAGGGCCATCACGCCGCGGCCGGCGGCCTTCGCCCCCTGCCGGGCGACACACATCAGCTCGAAGAAGCTGCGGCGGGTCACCGCGATCACGCTGACCAGGATGCCGGTGAGTGCGAGGATCATCGCCCCGGCCGTGCCGATGAGCGCGGCCGCTACCTCGCCGGTATACCCCCCCAAGAGACCTCCGGGGGCGTGACCGAGGAAGCGGAGGGGAGCGAGGCCAACGTGGAGCAGCACGGACGCGCCGACGAGCAGCCCAAGCCATCCGAGCACATCGGCGCGCGTCAGGCCCCAGCGACGACCGACCAGGTAGGTGGCGCCCAGCCAGCCGAGCAGGCAGGTGGCCGCGAAAGCGCCGAGGCCGAGCAGGCCGAGGAAGAGATCAGCGACGTGGGCCCCGACGGGGCCGATCGCGTTGGCGGCGGGTCCGCCGCGCGGCGCGCCGGAGGCGGTGAGATCGGTGGGATCGAAGCTCATCAGGGCCAGCAGCAGCGCCACCGAGAAGGAGAGCAGCAGGATCCCGTAGATCTCCAGCCGGATCACCGGGTCGTCGTCGGCCCGGCGGCCCACCACGCGCTCGCGCACACGGAAGCCGCGCGTCTGTTCGGCAGTGTTCGCCACGGTTGGAGACGGTAGGGGCGGCCGAGAGGACGATCAAAATCTCACGCTGCTCGCCTGTTCAGGCAGAGAGGGCGACGCGGGGCGTCCCGGGATCGTCCATTGACACCCGAGGCGGAGCCGTGGTCCAACCCCTCCGGCAGACTGTGGACATCCCAGAGCGGGGAGGCGGCACCATGGCCTACAAGCATACGAAGTACATCTTCGTGACGGGGGGCGTGGCGTCCTCCCTCGGCAAGGGGCTGACGGCGGCCGCCCTCGGAGCGCTGCTGGAGGCCCGCGGCCTGAACGTGACCATCCTGAAGATGGATCCCTACATCAACGTGGATCCGGGCACGATGAACCCGCTCCAGCACGGAGAGGTCTTCGTCACCGACGACGGCGCCGAGACAGATCTCGATCTCGGCCACTACGAGCGCTTCGTCTCGCTGAGGACCTCCCGCAAGAACAACTTCACCACCGGCCAGGTCTACGACGCGGTCATCAACAAGGAGCGCGCCGGCAAGTACCTCGGGGGCACCGTCCAGGTGATTCCCCACATCACCGGCGAGATCAAGGAGCGCGTCCTCGCCGCCACCGAGGGCCGGGACGTCGCGATCGTCGAGGTGGGCGGCACCGTCGGCGACATCGAGTCGCTGCCCTTCCTCGAGGCCATGCGCCAGCTCCACTTCGAGCTGGGCGAGGGCAACTCGATCTTCGTCCACCTCACCCTGATCCCCTACATCGCCGCGGCCGGGGAGCTGAAGACCAAGCCGACCCAGCACTCGGTCAAGTCGCTCCTCGAGATCGGCATCCAGCCGGACATCATCGTCTGCCGCACCGATCGCCCGCTGTCCGGGGAGCTGAAGCGGAAGATCAGCCTCTTCTGCAACGTGGCCGCCAAGCGGGTCATCACCGCCCAGGATCAGGAGACCATCTACGAGCTGCCCATCGCCCTGCACAACGAGGGCCTCGACGATCGGGTCGTCGAGCTCCTCCAGATCTGGTGCCGGGTCCCGGACCTCGGCGCCTGGGAGCGGGTCGTCGATGCCACCCTTCACCCCAAGGAGGAGGTGCACATCGCCATCGTCGGCAAGTACGTCGACCTGGTGGAGAGCTACAAGTCCCTGAACGAGGCCCTGAAGCACGGCGGCCTCGCGAGCCAGTGCCGCGTCCGCCTCTCCTACCTCGACAGCGAGGAGTTCGAGGGCAACGCTCCCAAAGCCGCCGCGCGCTTGAGGGCCGCCATGGAGGACAAGGACGGTGTGCTGGTGCCCGGCGGCTTCGGCGTGCGGGGCATCGAGGGCAAGATCCGGTCGGTCCAGCACGCCCGCGAGGAGGGCCTGCCCTTCTTCGGCATCTGCCTCGGCATGCAGTGCGCGGTGATCGAGTACGCCCGGAACGTGCTCGGCCTCGAGGGGGCCAACTCCACCGAGTTCGACGAGGACACACCGGCCCCCGTCATCCACCTGATGGAGGGCCAGAGAGGCGTCGTCAACAAGGGGGGGACCATGCGCCTCGGCGCCTACGACGCCCGCCTCGAGAAGGGCTCCCGTGCCGAGGGCGCCTACGGCTCGCGCGCGATCAGCGAGCGCCACCGGCACCGCTACGAGGCCAACCCGGAGTACTTCGCGCTGTACGGGGGCAAGCGGAACAACGACCCC
>CAZEHU010000134.1:0-2306 GCA_964511605.1 uncultured Myxococcales bacterium | reverse complement strand
GGGCTGCAGGCCACCGGCGTGAACCCCAGTCTGGACCTCGTCGAGGTGGTGGAGGTGGCCGATCACCCCTACTACGTCGCGGTTCAGTTTCACCCGGAGTTCAAGTCCCGCCCGCTGGAGCCCCACCCCCTCTTCTCGGCCTTCGTCGAGGCCGCCCTCCGGCACCAGCGGGATGCCCGCGGGGCGGAGGGGGATGTGGCCGCCGCGAGCGCCTGATCGCCGAGCCCTTGGCAAAGGCCCCTCCCGGCGATCCCTACACCGCGCTGCTCGTCGCGGTGCCCTCCGCTGTGGTGGTCGCGGACCTCGCGGGTGGCACCATCCTCGAGGCCAATGGGGCGGCGGAGCGCCTCTTCGGCTTCTTGCCCGAGGAGTGGTCGCTCCTGGGCCTGAGCGATCTCGTCGCCTCCTGGGATCGGGGGGAGCTGCGCAGCCTCCTCGAGACGTCGATCGCCACGGGCGCCGGTCGCCGTGAGTCCCTCCGCCTCAAGGGCCAGGGGGGAGAGCTCTTCGACTGTCCCGTGCGTGTCGCGCGGGCGCTCTGGCAGCGCCGGGAGGTGCTCCTCGTCGTCTTCGACACCTCCTCGGGCATCTCGGCCCACGAGGCCGAGCTCGAGCGCGCCAACGAGGCCCTCAGACGGGCGATGGAGGAGGTGGAGGAGACGAGCCGCGTGAAAGCGAGCTTCCTGGCCACCATGAGCCACGAGATCCGCACCCCGATGAACGCCGTGGTGGGGCTCACGGAGCTCCTGCTCGGCTCGGAGCTGAGCGAGGATCAGCGCGAGATGCTGGCGATGGTGCAGGACTCGGCGGAGGCCCTCCGCAGCATCGTCAACGATGTGCTCGACTTCTCGAAGATCGAGGCGGGAAAGATGGCCCTCGCCCACGAGCCCTTCAGCCTCGAGGAGTGCCTCGAGTCCACGGTCGGCTCCTTCGGCCTGCACGCCCACGACAAGGGGCTCGAGCTCATCAGCGATCTCCGCCCCGGGCTGCCGAAGGAGGTCCTCGGCGACGCCAGCCGCTTGCGCCAGGTGCTGACCAACCTGCTGGGCAACGCCGTGAAGTTCACCGAAGAGGGGGAGGTCCACCTCCTCGCCGAGCGCGACGCGGAGGGCGCGGAGGGCGCCCGGGTCCGCTTCGAGGTCCGGGATACGGGCATCGGTATCCCGGAGGACAAGCAGGAGACGATCTTCCAGAGCTTCGCCCAGGCGGACGCCTCGACGACGCGGCGCTTCGGGGGCACGGGGCTGGGGCTCGCTATCTCCCGTCAGCTCGTGCACATGATGGGCGGGGAGCTGGTCCTGCGCTCGGTGGAGGAGCAAGGCTCCACCTTCGCTCTCTCCGTGGCCTTCGAGCGCCCGGCCCGGGCCTCGATTCAGACCGCTACGGCGCCCGTGGCGCCGCTCGCTGGGGTCGGGGCCCTGGTGGTGGAGCCGAGCCGGGCCCAGCGGGAGAGCGTGGTGCGCCTGCTCGATACGTGGCGCATGGAGGTGCGCGCGGTCCCCGACAGCGACGCGGCCGCAGCTTCGCTCGCCGAAGATCCGGTCCCCTTGATCCTGATGGCCGAGTCGGCCGGCGACCAGCACACCGCCACCCGCCTGGCCGCGGCCGCCGAGGGGACGACCGTGGTGCCGCTGCTCCAGTCCCCGGACGAGCCGGCCGCCCGCCAGCGCTTCCGGGAGGCCGGCTTCGAGCACGCGGTGTCCAAGCCGATCCGCCACGCCCGCCTCCTGACAGCCATCGGCCGTGCCCTCGGCGCGGAGACTCCCACCACCGAGCGCGAGCGCGCCACGGCGGGCGGCCCGAGCCTGGAGGCCAGCCGCCGCCTGCGGGTGCTGGTGGCCGAGGATTGGACGGTGAACCAGGAGGTGGCCCGCCGCCTCCTCGAGCGCTGGGGCCACGAGGTGACCCTGGTCTCCGATGGCCACGAGGTGGTGGCGCGAGCGACCTCGGCCAGCTTCGACATCATCCTCATGGACATCGAGATGCCTTCGATGGGCGGCTACGAAGCTACCCGCCGCATCCGTGCCCACGAGCTCGGGGCCGGCGGCCACATCCCGATCATCGCGGTGACCGCCCACGCCACCGCCTCGGAGTCGGCGCGCTGCATCGAGGCCGGCATGGACGCATGGGTGCCCAAGCCGATCCGCTCCGTGGAGCTCTTCGACCAGATCGAGCGCCTCGCGGCCCCCATCACCCGCGTCGCCGCCGGCCTGCACTCGCGCCCCATCTCCCGGCCGGGGCGCGCTCGGACGCGGCCACGCACCGACCCGCCGGGCGGCGCCTCCGGGCAGGCGGCGGGAGGCGGC
>CAZEHU010000133.1:0-6978 GCA_964511605.1 uncultured Myxococcales bacterium | reverse complement strand
GGTCCGGCGGACGTGCTTGAGCGAGTCGGGGCCCACCGGGCGGATGCCCGAGTACTTGATGCTGGTGGTCTCGAACTTCTCGCGCCCCTTGGGCTCGATGTTCGGCAGCTCGAGCTCCTCACCGAGGATCTTCGCGAGCTCCTCGAGCTGAACGTCCACCTCGAGCGCGTGCTCCCCCGGGCTGTCGCCCGCCTCCCCCTGGCCCGAGCCGCCCTCTCCCTCCCCCTGGCCGATGGGATCGCCCGGCTCCCCGTCTCCCTGGCCCATGCCGCCGTTCTGGCGCTGGCCGTACTTGAAGCGGGGGATGTCGATCTGGGGGATCGGGATCGAGACCATCTCATCGCCCTGGCGGCCGATCAGCTCACCCTGGGTGATGTACTTCTTCAGGTTCTTCCGGATACGACCGCGCACGATCTCCCGGAAGCGCCTCTGATCGCTGTCGATCCGCTGGGTCATGGCCCCTTGGCTCCGCCTGCGCCGCCCTCCTACGAGGTCCGGTCCTTCGCCTCACCGCGAGCGAAGATCGAGGCCACGAAGTTCAAGACGTCGGTGGCGCTCTCCTCGTTGTAGCCGTGGTTGTCGATGAGGCGCTGCTTGACCACCTCGATCTTCTCCTGGGTCTCCCGATCCACCACGTTGGAGACCAGGGTGGAGAGCTTGATCGTGTCCTTCTGATCCTCGAAGAGCTTGGCCTCGAGCGCCTTGTGCAGGCGGTCGTTGGTCCGATAGTCGAACTGCTTGCCCTCGATGGCCAGGGCCCCGATGAAGTTCATGATCTCGCGGCGGAAGTCGTCCTTCCGGCTCTCTGGGATGCCGCCGCCGTCCATCTTCTCTTCGATGGAGCGCATCAGCCGCTCGTCCGGCTCCTCGTCCTGCCCGGTGAAGGGGTTCTTGACCCGCTCCTTCTGGGTATAGGCCTTCACGTTGTCGATGTAGTTGCCGCAGAGGCGCGCGATGGCGTCCTCGTCGGCGCTGATCGCGCGCTGGACCTCGTTCTTCACGATATCTTTGTACTCGTCGCGCACCTTGGAGAGCTGGCCGATGAACTGCTCGCGCTGGGCCTCGTTGGTCAGGAGGCTGTGGTGCTTGAGGCCGCTCTCCAGCTCGTTCATCACGATGAAGGGGTTGATGTAGCGCCCCCCCTTCTCGGAGGCGAGGGCGTTGGAGATCTTGTCCTGCACGTAGCGCGGGCTGATGCCGTCGAGGCCCTCGCGCTCCACCTCCTTGCGCAGCTCCTTGACGTTGTCGGGCGTGTAGCCCGGGATCATCTTGCCGTCGTAGAGCTTGAGCTTCTGGAGCAGCGTCAGGCCGGCTTTCTTCGGCACCTCGAGGCGGCTCATCACCGCCCACATCGCCGCCACCTCCAGGGTGTGGGGCGCCACGTGGATGCCACGGACCCGCTCCGAGGTGGGGCCGAAGTCCTTCTGGTAGATCTTGATCTCCTCGGAGACCTTCGTGATGTAAGGCACGTCGATCTTGATGGTCCGATCGCGCAGCGCCTCCATGTACTCGTTGTTGAGCAGGCGCTGGTACTCGGCCTCGTTGGTATGGCCGATGATCACCTCGTCGATGTCCGTCTGGGCGAACTTCTTCGGCTTGATCTTGTGCTCCTGGGTGGCGCCGAGGAGGTCGTAGAGGAACGCCACGTCCAGCTTCAGCACCTCGACGAACTCGATGATGCCGCGATTGGCCACGCAGAACTCACCGTCGAAGTTGAAGGCGCGGGGATCGGAGTCCGATCCGTACTCCGCGATGAGGCGGTAGTTGATGTCGCCCGTCAGCTCGGTCGAGTCCTGGTTCTTCTCGTCCTTGGGCTGGAAGGTGCCGATGCCGACTCGGTTGGCCTCGCTGAACACGAAGCGGCGGACCCGGATATGCTCGAGCACCCGGCTCCAGTCACCGCCGTACTGCTTCATCAGCACGTTGAAGCGGAAGCGGCAGGCCGGGTTCAGCTCACCGGATACGGGGATGCGATAGTCGCCGCAGTTATCCCCGAGCCCCAAGTCCTCGATGGCCTTGGCACGCCACTCGAGGGGGATGAGGTGGAGGGGATCCTCGTTCATGGGGCAGGGGATGACGCTCGACGGATCCTCGAGGTCCATGACCCAGTCGAAGGTGTAGATCGCCCCATCAGGTGTACGCGTGTACTCCTCGAGGCCCTTCTTCACGAGGCGCACGATCGTGGACTTCGAGGAGCCCACCGGTCCGTGCAGGAGGATGATGCGCTTATCGGTGCCGAAGCCGTAGGCCGCCGACTTGAAGGTGTTCACCATCTTCATCAGCGTGATGTCCAGCCCGAAGACCGCGTCCTTGCCGCCCCCGAAGGGGTCGGAGAAGAACTCGTAGCGGGTCACCTTCTTCCGGCTGTCCGTATACTCGGAGATGCCGTGGCTGATGATCATGTCGTACAGGCGCTGCCACGCGGTGCGGGTGACCGCTGGCGTCTCCTTGACGATGCCCAGGTAGTCCTCGAAGGAGCCCGTCCAGTTGAGCTCCTGGTAGGTCTCGACGTCGTGGAGCTTGGCGATCCGAAGGGTGAGTCCAGCCATGCCCTGCCTCGTAGAAGGGGGTGGGAGGGGGAGCCGCGAGGAGCGACTGAAGGGACGCTAGCACCTCAGGTCCCTTGTGTGAAACGCCGCCCGGCCCTGTATCCTGCCGGCCGTGGGCGTCCGGAACCCCGTCGGCCGCGCCCTGCCCGCGGCCCCCTCGAACGCGCTTGTGGCCGCCTGGCTGCTCGGGGCGGCGGCCCTCGTGTCGCCCGCCCTCGCCGCCCCGTCCGAGGTCACCGTCGATCCCGACGAGGAGCCCGAGCCCGGCACCCCGGAGGCCATCGAGCGCGCCGCCCGCCGCCACGAGCAGCTCTTCGCCCGGGTCTCGATCGGCGCCTCCTTCCAGAGCCTCATCGCCCCCGACGCCGGGATCGAGCTCCGCGCACGCGGCTCCACCTTCGTGATGTCGGGAGCGGTCGGCGTGTCGGCGGAGAAGGACCTCATCCTCCACCTGACCAGCACCCTCTGGACCATGATCGGCCCCACCTTCACCGCCGATGGGGAGGCCCCGGGGGCCGGCGATCCCAAAGGCAGCGCCACGGCCCTCACCTTCGGCCCCGGCCTCACCTACTACGCGATGCCGTGGAACGTCTGGGGCGCGGTGGAGCTGGGCCTCGGCTGGATGTTCATGGACAAGCCCGCCGGCCTCGACGACCAGCACCCGGGGGGCCACGACTTCCGCTCGAAGAACGGCTGGGTGCTCACCCTCTCCGGGGGCAAGGAGTGGTGGGTGCACCGGGACTGGGCCGCCGGCGCCTCGGCCTTCTTCATGCTCTCGAGCTTCCCGGAGCCGAACGAGGAGTCGCTGCCCCGCTGGGGCGGCCCGGCCTTCGGGATCAGGCTGACGGGGACCTACGACTGAGCCTGAGACTCAGCCCCACGAGGGCGAGGAGCGCGAGGACTACCGGCAGGGGCGCGAAGGGAGACCGGGCCCCACCGCAGTTGCCGGAGCTCGCGGCATCGGAGCTGTTGCCCGACCCGCCCTCGCCCGAGCCGCCGCCGTGATCTTGGCCGGTGGGGGTTCCGGGCACCCCCTTGTCGCCGTTGAACTCGGGCGCCGGCAGGGTCTTCGACTCGCCGGTCGAGGGGCCGGGGCCGGTCGGCTCGGGCAGGAGGTCCGAGGGGGCCTCCTGTGGCTCCCAGACCCCCAGGATCTCGCCCATCGGGCGGACGTCGACCTCGGTATCCACCAGCAGGTCCATCTGGGCCTCGAACGTGCCGGCGCTCACGAAGGTGTCCTGCGGATCCGGGCCGATGCGGTGGTACAGGAGCACCAGCCAACCGCCCTCCTCGTGGGCCTTGGCGATCCACTCCTCCATGGTCGCGAGGGTCATCGAGTCGGTGACGACGACTCCCTGGAGCTCGTAGGTGTCGTAGGGCTCGTGGTTCAGGCCCTCCTCCACGGTGCGAGCGTAGTCGTAGTGGGTCTCCACCTTGGCCAGCACGTCCTCATCGTAGTCGCCGCCGGGGTACGCGAAGCCGGAGACGCTGAAGCCGAGGTCCTCGAGGATCTGCTTGGAGTCCGCGAGCTGCTGGTCCTGCTCCTCCGAGGGCTGCTCGGTCAGCAGCATGTGGAACAGGGCGTGGGAGCCCAACTCGTGGCCGGCGTCCACGAGCTGGGCGAGCTGCGGCGAGGTCATGTGATCCGCGGCGAATCCCTCCCGGTCGACCCACTGAGAGTGGATGAAGTGGGTGCCGCGGAGTCCCCGCTCGACCATCACGGGCACGGCCCCCTCGAAGGCCGAGACCCAGCCGTCGTCGAAGGAGACGCTGACCAGGGTGCCCGGGTAGGTCTGTCCGGTCCCGCCCGGATCCGGCTCGGGCTCCTCGCTGGTTGTATCCCCGGGCTCGAAGATCGCGTTGTCGGTCTCGACGAAGCCCACCTCGCCCAAGACCTGGCCTACCTCCACCTCGAGGGCCCAGGCCGGCAGCGTCACGGTGCCTTCGGCGAGGGTCCAGTCTCCCGCCACCGGCAGGCTCGCCGCCGCCGAGAGCCACTGCTGCTCTCCATCTCCGAGCGCGCGCACGGCCAGGTCGCTCTCGACCGAGGCGCGGTACATCACCTTGAAGGTGTACTCCGCGCCGCCCTGGGGGATCGCGAAGGGATCGGACATCCACTTCGCGTCGCCTTCGCTGCCCGCGCTGGTGATCTCGGCTCTCAGGCTGCGGCCCCCGCTCGCGCCCTCGGTCAGCCAGTCGAACTCGGCCACGAGGTCTCCCCAGCTATTGGAGGTCCAAGCGTCCGGCTTCGACAGGTCGCCGCCGCTGTCCGTCTCCTCCATGCCGGGATTGGGCACGAGGTTTTGGGCCCCCGCGGAGGGCGCAGCGAGCAGGAGGGAGAGGCCGAGGAGCCAACGTGCGCCGCGCCGATCGAGGAGGTGCCGGCCCATCACTCCACCTCCTTCCAGTACTCGGCGAGGGCGTGGAAAGCGGGCTTCTTCCGCTCCACGCGCGAGAGCACAAGGCCCTCCGGTCCGTCGTAGTAGCCGTCGGGCGGCGGCGCCCACTTCTCCCACGTGTAGAGCACGAGGTCCGCGAACGCGCCCCCGGAGAAGCTCGACCGAGGACAGGCGTCGACCACCTCGACCTTCGAGCCCGAGCGCTTGGCGGAGAGCACCGCCAGGTGCACACCAGGGGTCTGCTGCATCGCCCAGGCCCCACCTTCGCTGCCGGCGAGCACCTTGCGCAGGGAGGGATCGGCCACCCAGAGCAGGTGCCAGGGCAGGCGGATCTCCAGGATGCCGTCGGCGAGCTGCACGGTGGACAGGGAATCCTCGGCGGCGTCTCCTCGCCGGAGCACCCCCGGCTGGTACCACCTGATCTCGGGCATGGGGTCGAGGTCCATGTCCTGATACTGGTCGTTGTTGTTCACGATCCAGGCCGCGAGCTGGTACGCGCCGTCCTTGTGGGACTCCGGCCAGCCCCCGCCATCGGACTTGCCGTTGGCCTTGGGGGTCGGGTCGTAGCGATCGTCGACGCGGAGCTCGTAGGTGCCCTGGCCCGGGTCGATCACAAGCAGGCTCTCGAGGCCCCTGTCGGCCGGGACCTCCACGCCGGCGGCCATCAGGCGATCTCCCGTCTCCCCGTCCACCGTGCTCAGGCCTACGTACCACACGGTGTCCGAGGCCTCCGGGTCCCCTGTCGTGTCGACGCGCAGGTAGAGGAAAGCAGCGTCGGACCACGCGGCCAGCCCCGTGATGGTGCGCCCCTCGTCGCCTCCGTCCCCGGCCGGCGCGACAGGCGCCGCCTCCTGGCTCACGAGGGTGGTGCCTGCCGGCCAGTCGCTGCCGTCACCGTCCAGCTCCAGGCTGTGGTGGATGTCGAGGCCCTTCGGGATCGGGTAGTAGGAGAGCAGCCCGAAGCTCTCCTCGGGGTTGAGCGGATCCCACCAGAACCGCCCTCGCGGCACGGTGAGGGTCGTGGGGTTCGTCATCCAGGAGCGCTTGAACCACTCGTCGAGGAGCTCGAAGACCACGGCGCCGGCCGCCCCGGCCTGGTCGATGGACTTCACCAGCTCGAGGGTGACCTCGGCCTGCTCCTCTTCCGAGTAGCCTCCGTGGTTCCAGGCGCTCTCGTTGATGTGAGCGACCCCCATGCTCGAGGGCACGCCGAACTCGGTGATGAAGAGGGGTACGTCCTCGTGGCGGGACTTCAGATCGAGCATATAACCCAGGTAGCTGTTCGTCTTGCCCTCCGCGTCCTTCGTATCCACGTAGCCCGGATCGTAGATGATGAACTCCGGGTTGAAGGGGTAGACGTGGTAGCTGGCGTAGATGCCTGCGGTGAACGCCTCGGAGGTCTCGAAGTCGGCGAGGTTCACGTCCACCACGTCTTGTCCGAAGCGATCGGTCTCGGTGGGGTGGTGGATGGGGTCGAGGGCCGGCCAATTGCTCCACGCCACTGGATGCTGCTGGCCCCACTTCTCCCACTCGTAGAGCACGACGTGGTCGAGGCCGCGGGCCACCCAGCCCTCGATCGGCAGGCTGCCCTCCGGGGCGCTGACGTAGGTGCCGTCATAGCGGGTGTAGTCGGCCCAGATCTTGTTGGAGAGCTGCACCGTCTCGCCGTCCATCTCGTGTCCCGGCAGCCAGGCCATCAGCCACCGGGAGGCGTCGTGCAGGTACTCCCCATACGCCTTTCCGCAGCGGGGTGTGCAGCCCGGACCGCTCACTTTGATGTCGGCGGCCCCGTGCACGGCGTCGATGACGAATCGGATCTCCTCGTCGATCTGCTCGCTCGCGTCGCTCATGTAGTCGTGGCCCAGCCCCGGCTCGAGCTCGTCGAGCCAGATGCCTTGCACGAGGTAGAGCGGGTCGTCGGCGTGGGCCGTATTCCACTGGTCCAGGACCTTGTAGAAGATAGGGTGGTGCAGCGTGTAGACGCGCACGACGTTGGCTCCGAGCTCCTTGATGGTGTCGAGCCAGCGGCG
>CAZEHU010000132.1:6274-7025 GCA_964511605.1 uncultured Myxococcales bacterium | reverse complement strand
CCGAATCGCCCCCAACGCACCCTCAGCGTGCGTTCACCAAGATTCGAGGCCCGAATCGCCCCCAACGCCCCCTCAGCGTGGGGCGCGATCCCGGAAAGGGGCCACGCCCGGCGATTCGGGGCTCGAGTCCTCCCAGAGGTCGCGCTTGACGCGAACACGGGGCCCTGAGAACTGGAGCCGCCCCCGGAGGTTCTGTTACCGATAGGCGTCGCAGGCGCCATCGGCTCGGCCTCCGCGCCGTGGGCGGGACCCGAGATCCCTTTCGTGGACCGCGCCCGTGCCCGGTCCTGGGGATTGGGGACCGTCCTGCTGCTCGTGGTGTGGCTCGGAGCGCTCTCGCTGAGCGGCTGTGCCGGGGGCGTGTCGCCCGCGGGTGAGGAGGCTCTCGCGGGAGCGGATAGCCTCGGGGACGGCAACGAGGCCGGCAGCTCCGGCAGCGGCTCGGAGGACGCCGTGAGGCGCCGGGGGCGCGAAGCTGGCCAGGATCGTGAGGGCAGCGGCGGGTCGGTCGATGGGGAGGAGGGCGATGGGGGGCCCGTGCCTGTGGAGATCTTGGGCGCGGGAGGGTGCTCCGAGGCTGCCGAGGGAGCCGTTTGCGACGATGCACTCGTGTGCACGGTGTGGGACGTGTGTGTGGGAGGGGTATGTGTCGGGGTCCCGGTCGATTGCGACTCGATGGGTCCTTGCAGCGTCGTGGCGTGCTCGGAGGAGGGTGGTGGGTGTTCTGATGTTGCGCTTGCAGACGGGAGTG
>CAZEHU010000132.1:0-6264 GCA_964511605.1 uncultured Myxococcales bacterium | reverse complement strand
GCTCCGAGGCTGCCGAGGGAGCGGTTTGCGACGATGCACTCGTGTGCACGGTGTGGGACGTGCTCGGAGGAGGGTGGTGGGTGTTCTGATGTTGCGCTTGCAGACGGGAGTGCTTGTGACGACGGGGACGCCTGCACGACCAAGGACGTCTGCTGGGAGGGGGAGTGCATCAGCGTGCCCCTGGACTGCGGGGACGAGGTGGCGTGCACGGTGACCGGCTGCGACCCGGCGGAGGGCTGCACGCTGGAGCTGGTCCACGCGCTCTGCGAGGTGGACGGTGCGAGCTGCACGGTGGACACCTGCGACCCGCTTCATGGTTGTGTGATCGAGGTGCCGGAGGGGGTCTGCTCGGACGCCCTTCCGTGCACGGTGGACCAGTGTGACCCCGGGGGCGCGGGGGTGGACGAAGCGGGCTGCCGGAGCACGGTGGACCTCGGCCTGTGCTCCGAGGACGCCCACGAGTGCACGACCCACCTCTGCCTAGGCCTCCAGGCGGAGGGGGCGGACGAGCACGGCTGCGTGCTGCTGGCCGACGACGGGGTGTGCGACGATAGCCTCGGCTGCACCACCGACCTGTGCGACCCGGGGCTCGGCTGCTGGTACGTTCAGAGCGAGGCGGACGGCTCCCTGCCGGTCTGGCACTGGTACGGGAACCTGCCTTGCCCGACGGCGCCGTAGCTGGTCCCAGAGCCCAGGGACGATCCGAACCTCCACCGCTCCACCTGGGCGACGAGCACGTTGACGTCGAGGAGCTCGGTCGGAGAGCGCCCGAAGCGGGCGCAGCCTTCCTCGGGGCCACGAGGGCCCGGCACCCCGGGGCCCGATGGCCGATCGAACCTCGAGCGAGGCGCCGACCCGTAGCCGACCCCCGGGGGCCTGTGATACTCCCTGCGTCCCACGAGACCGGAGGCTCCGATGGCCAAGCGTAAGGGCGACCCCGAGATCATCCAGCTCCTCAACGAGGTCCTGACCGGCGAGCTGACCGCCATCAACCAGTACTTCATCCACGGTGAGATGTGTGAGGACTGGGGCTACGAGCGCCTGTACAAAGTGGTCCGCAAGGAGTCGATCGACGAGATGAAGCACGCGGAGGCGGTGGTCCAACGGATCCTCTACCTCAAGGGCATCCCCAACGTGCAGCGCCTCGGCAAGGTCAACGTGGGCGAGACCGTCGCGGAGCAGCTCGAGCTCGATCACGCCCTCGAGCTGGAGGCGATCGCCCGCCTCAATGCCGGCATCCAGCTCTGCCGCGATAAGGGCGACAACGGCACCCGCCACCTCCTCGAGGACATCCTGGTCGACGAGGAGGGCCACGTAGACTGGCTCGAGTCCCAGATGGACCTCATCGAGCAGGTGGGCCTGCAGAGCTACCTGGCGGAGCAGATCGGGGACTGACCGGGGCTCCCTCGAGGGCCGATCTCAGAGTCCCAGCGCCAGCTCCTCGAGCTCCCGGATGCGATCGCGGAGCTCCGCGGCTCGCTCGAACTCCAGCTCGCGGGCGGCGGCCGTCATCTCGGTCCTCAGCTTCGCGGCCTCGCCCATGGCGGCCTCCGGGTCGAGGCGCGGCGTGGGGCGAGCTCGGCCCTCGGCTGCTCCCGACTGTGCGGCGGCCTTCGAGCGCCCGCTCTTCGGCCTCGAGCCCGGGTGCCTCGGTCGATCCGGATCCTCGGGCGGCGGCTCGATGGGGGCCAGCGGCCGCACCACCGTCTCCGGCGTGATGCCCTCTCTTTCGTTGTGGGCCTCCTGGATCGCCCGGCGGCGGTCGGTCTCTTCGATCGCCGCTCTCATCGCATCGGTCATCACATCGCCGTAGAGCAGCACGCGCCCCTCCACGTTGCGGGCCGCGCGGCCGATGGTCTGGATGAGGCTGCGCTCGGCTCGCAGGAAGCCGGCCTTGTCCGCGTCGAGGATCGCCACGAGCCCCACCTCGGGCAGGTCCAGCCCCTCACGGAGGAGGTTGATGCCGACGAGCACATCGAAGGTCCCGCGCCTCAGGTCGTCCAGCAGCTCCACCCGCTCGAGGGTGTCGATGTCGGAGTGCAGGTAGCGCACCTTGATGCCGAGCTCTCGGTAGTACTCGGTCAGATCCTCGGCCATGCGCTTGGTCAGGGTGGTGACCAGCACACGCCAGCCTCGCTCGACGGTGCGGTGGATCTCCTCGAGGAGATCGTCCACCTGGCTGCCCACCGGACGCACCTCCACGTGCGGATCCACCAGGCCGGTCGGGCGGATGAGCTGCTCGATGATCACGCCCTGGGCGCGCTCGAGCTCGTAGCTGCCCGGGGTCGCGCTCATGTAGACCACGCGCGCGGCCTTGCCCTCCCACTCGTCGAACTTCAGCGGCCGATTGTCGAGGGCGCTCGGGAGGCGGAAGCCGTGCCCCACCAGGTTCAGCTTGCGCGCCCGGTCGCCGCGGAACATCGCGCCGATCTGGGGGACCGCCACATGGCTCTCGTCGATCACCAGGAGGTAGTCGTCCGGGAAGTAGTCGAGGAGCACCGGCGGCGGCTCTCCGGGCGAGCGACCGGTCAGGTGCCGCGAGTAGTTCTCGATGCCGTGGCAGAAGCCCACCTGCTCGAGCATCTCCACATCGTACAGGGTGCGCTGCTCGAGGCGCTGGGCCTCGAGGAGCTGGCCCTGCTCTCTCATCTCCGGCAGGCGCTCGCCCAGCTCGTCCTGGATCGAGACGACCGCGCGCCTCAGCGCGTCCTGGGGCGTGACGTAGTGGCTGGCGGGGTAGATCTCCACGGTCTCGAGGTGGCCCTGCACGGTGCCCCGGATCGGGTCCACCTCGGTGATCGCCTCGAGCTCGTCGCCCCAGAACTCCAGCCGGATCGCCCGATCCTCCTCGTAGGTGGGGAAGATCTCCACCACATCCCCCCGCACCCGGAAGGTGCCGCGGTGGAAGTCGTAGTCGTTGCGCGAGTATTGGATGTCCACGAGCTGCCGGAGCAGCCGATCCCGCCGCACCCTGCCGCCCACCTCGAGCCCGACCATCATGCCCGCGTACGTGGTGCGATCACCGAGGCCGTAGATGCACGACACGCTGGCGACGATCAGGACGTCCCGCCGCTCGAGCAGCGCCCGGGTCGCCGAGTGGCGCATGCGGTCGATGGCCTCGTTGATGAGGGCATCCTTCTCGATGAAGGTATCGGTCGCCGGGATATACGCCTCGGGCTGGTAGTAGTCGTAGTAGCTGACGAAGTACTCGACCGCGTTGTGGGGGAAGAAGCCCTTGAACTCCGTGTAGAGCTGCGCGGCCAGCGTCTTATTCGGAGCCAGCACCAGGGTGGGCGTCTGGAGCTCCTCGATCACGTTGGCGACCGTGAAGGTCTTGCCCGTGCCCGTGGCCCCGAGGAGGACCTGTTGGCTGACGGACGCGTCGCCGGCGAGGCCCTCCAGCAGCTCCTGGATGGTCCGCGGCTGATCCCCGCGCGGCTCGAAGTCACTGACCAGCTCGAAGCGCCTGTCCCCCATGGGCGCGGTGCTATCACGGGCGGTTGCGCGGCGGAAGGAGGGCGCTACGATGCCCCCGTGAGCGAGCTCGCCCCCACCGAACGCCTCGACGAGGAGCCCCAGGGCGATAAGACCCTCCTGGCCTTCTGGAAGCGCATGGCGGCCGAGCTGCCGCCCACCTCCCGCCACGTCCTCAACGACTACAGCCGCGCCCTCGCGGAGCGAGGCTGGGTCAGCCCCCTCGGCAGCTACCTCGACCTCGAGGTGGAGCACGGCGAGCGCCGGGAGGACCTCGAGGAGGCCGTCCGGGACCTCGTGCGCCGCCGCCTGCTCGTCCTCTCCGACCCGGGCAGCACCGTCCGGGGCCTCCTTGGCGGGCTCTCGACGGCCCGCACACCCCACCGCGCCCACCTGGCCAACGGCGTCGACCTCTTCACCCTCGGCGGCCTCGAGCTCCTGAGCGTGGGCTCCCTCTTCGACCGGGCGGTGGACGGCACCTCCCCGTGCGGACAGTGCAGCGCCGAGGTCTCGCTGCACGTGGAGGGCGGAGCCATCACCCGCATCGCGCCCAACGGCGCCGCCGGCTTCCTCGCCGAATGGGATGGCCGCTCCGACCTCGCAAGCCACTACGAGGCCTCGCCCCTGTTCTGCTCCGACGCCTGCCTCGCCGCCTGGGGTGAAGCCCACGGCGAGCCCGAGGGGGTGCCGCTCGCCGGCGACCTCCTCCTCTTCATCGGCCCCATGATGGCCACGGAGAGCGGCGGCGCGCGCTTCGAGATGATCTCGCAGTAGGGCGCCGCCCCACGCCTTCCGGCTCCGCTCCTCGCCTTTTTTGACGGCGATCCCGCCGGGGCCAAGACTGCGCTTCGTCGACACCGAAGAACCCCCCCCCCGCCCGGGCGGCCGACCGGGTGGATCTCCCACGGCGGCTCCCTCAGCCCGACCGTCATCCTGTGCCGCGCCGGTCCGGTCCGCCCGCCCCCCAACCCGAGGCCTCCGCCCATGGCCAGCCTGCCCGAGCCAGCTCCCCACGCGCCGACCCCGGCCCCGCACGCCCTCCGCGCGGTCGCCGCCCCCAGCCCAGCGGGGCGGCCCGCCGAGCGTCCCCGCTACGAGGACGCCGCCCCGGTGCTCAAGTGGGCCGGGGGCAAGACGCGCCTGCTCCCCGAGCTCATCTCCCGCCTGCCCGACGGCTGGGAGCGCTACCTCGAGCCCTTCTTCGGCGGTGGCGCGCTCTTCTTCCGCCTCCAGCCGAGCGAGGCGCTCATCAGCGACGTGAACGAGGAGCTGGTCAACGTCTACGAGCAGGTCCGCGACCACGTGGACGAGCTGATCGAGAACCTGCAGCACCACCTCTACGAGAAGGCCTACTACTATCGGATGCGCGGAGCGGATCCGGCCCGGATGACCCCCCTCGCCCGCGCCTCCCGCACGATCTACCTGAACCGGACCTGCTTCAATGGCCTGTACCGCGTGAACCGGCGAGGCCGCTTCAACGTGCCCATCGGCCGCTACAAGAACCCGGTCATCTGCCAGGAGGCGAGGCTCCGGGCCTGCAGCGCCCTCCTGAAGCACACCGATCTCCGCCGCGCCGACTACCTCGATACCATCGCCGGGGCCCGGGCCGGGGACTTCATCTACCTCGATCCGCCCTACCAGCCGCTGAGCCCCACCTCGAGCTTCACCAGCTATACCGCCGGAGCCTTCACCGAGGAGGATCAGGCTCGCCTGGCCGAGGCGGTGCACGGCCTCGCCGATCGTGGGGTCCGATGCATGGTGTCCAATAGCGACACCCCCCTCATCCGAGAGCTCTACGAGGGCCTCCGAGTCGACGTGGTGCTGTGTGCCCGCGCCATCTCCCGCGTGGCATCGGGCCGTGGCCCGGTGCGCGAGGTGATCGTCCGCAACTACTGAACGGGAGCGTGGGATGTCTCGTCCCGAGGGACACAACCCGCCGTGCCAAGCTTGTAGCGTGACCCGGGGTCCGCCCGTACACTCGATTCGCGCGGGACACGGAGTCTACAGGTAGCGATGGCGAGCCCTTCCCGGGACGGCGTGCGGAGTTGCGTCCGATGCGGGCGCGACAACGCGTCCGACAACCGGCGCTGCGTCGACTGCGGGTTCGACCTCACGAGCGACCTCCAGCACGACTACGATCGCTACCGGGCCGAGGCCCCGCGCCCCGCGATGGTGGGCCGCGACCCCACCCCTTCGCCCCTCCCCACCGTCGAGGCCAACCGCCCGAAGCGGCGGAAGACCAACCCGAACCTGGCCAGGGCGCTGCGACGAGGTGGCGCCGGCGAGGGGGAGCTCGCCGGCAGGGACGAGCAGGAGGAGTCCCTGTCTGCGATGGGCGTCGATCCGGCGGTCGTGGCCCAGCCCCTCGAGCGCAACGTCACCGCGGCCTACCCCCGCTCGGACGTCGAGGCTTCCCCCGAGCTCCTGCCCCCCCGCTCGTCGGAGCCGGTGCCGCGCGCCCGCTCTGCAGGCGGCAGGGCCCGCCCGGTCACAGCGGGCACGCGTCGCCCGAAGGCCCCACCGCGGCCCGACTCCAAGAAGAGGAAGCGCCAGCCCATGGGGCCGGAGACGGCCACTCGGGCGCGGACCGCCCTCGGGTTGCGGCCCTCGGCCCTCGGGTTGTCGGCCAAGGACCAGCCCCGCACCGAGGGCGCCGCCGCCGCGGCGGCCCGCAAGGCGCCGGGGGTGCTGGCCCCCGAGCCCCCCCCCCCCAGCGATCCCGAGGCAGAGGCAGCCGCCCGCCCGAAGATCCGCCAGCGCCCGACCAGTCCCGGGCTGCGGGGCGCTGGG
>CAZEHU010000131.1:6175-7047 GCA_964511605.1 uncultured Myxococcales bacterium | reverse complement strand
AGATCTCCTCGTGCCCGATCACCTCGGGGATGCCCTCCTCGTCGAGGACGACGCCCCCCGTGCCATCGATGAAGTAGGGGCGCTGGTGGGGGCTGCCAGCCTGCACCATCGGGATATTCATGGTGGTGTGGATCTCGGTGTAGGTGCTGGGATCGAGCGTGCAGTCGCGCGGGTCGCCGCCCGTCGCGGCGCCGGTATCGTGGTTGCCGGTCTGGCCGTCGCCCTCCACGGTGCGGCACGGAGACTGACCCGCGCTCACGCCGCAGGTATAGAACGAGTCGAGGCCGAGCACGGTGAAGCCCCCGCCGAGCACCGGCGCGTCGGCCTTCTGGTGCACGGTCTTGCGCAGGTTCTTCATGACCCGCGTCGGCGTGCCGGTGGTGAAGACCGTCGCGGCCGCCACATCGTCCGCATCGATGCCACGCACGTTCAGCCAAGCGCGGAGCTTGGCGTGGCGGGTCCACGCCAGCTTGAGATCCGGGTCCGAGGGCTCGTCGTCGCCGAGGAGCATAGGCAGATCATCGAGCTGCTCCGGGCTCTCCGACAGGCTCTCGTTGTTCTCGGGCTCGCTCTTGATGCCGTCCTTGAGGATCACCACCGCGTGGGTGGAGTCCTCGTCGAGGGGGCGGGACCAGAGGGGGCGCACGACGATGTAGCTCTTGCAGATGTACTTGTTGCGATCGGGGTAGTACTTCACGAAGAAGGGCACGATCTCCTCGATCGGGAGGGTCTCGGCGGTCACATCCGGGTTCTTGAGCTGGTAGTCCAGGTTGACGAAGTACATGTTGGCCTCCGAGGCGTTCTCCCCATTGGCCGCCACGATGCCCGCCGGCTCTCCGGTCTCCGGATCCATCTTCAGGGCGCGTGTCCAG
>CAZEHU010000131.1:0-6165 GCA_964511605.1 uncultured Myxococcales bacterium | reverse complement strand
CCAGCGGAAGAAGACCGCCGGGACGATGGACCAGCGCGAGTTCTCGGCGCTGAGCGCGTCGATGACCTTACCGACGATGTCGAGGCCGATGATGCCCGGACCCGCTCGGGGGTGGTCGGTCAGGTCGATGCCCTTGCCGTCGGCCGTGATGCGGACGTCGCTCGGGTGAGGGAAGCTGTAGAAGCTGCGCTTGTCGTCCTCACGCGGGATCCAGTGGCGGGCCCCGAAGCCGAGCTGGTCCTCCTCGAAGTCCTGGCAGGGGGTACCGGAGAAGGTATCGGGGTTGAGGAGCAGGCTGCCGGCCTGACAGGTGCCCGTGGTGGTGGAGCACGTGAGCCCCGCGAGGCACTTGAGCAGGGTCGGGGTGCCGTCGTCGTCCAGGCACGGATCGCCGATGTCCCCGTCGTCGATGGGCGCGCGGCAGAAGCCGCCGATGCCCTTGAGGTCGCAGACCAACCCGGAGGCACAGTCGGCCGAGGAGATGCAGTTGCCCTTATCCTCGACGCTGCCGGAGGGAACACAGAAGCCTGCCCAGCCGCAGTGCAGGCCCGAGACGCACTCGAGCGTGATGAGGCACTTCTCGTTGGCCTCCTTGGACTCCGAGGCCTGGCAGATGCCCTTGCCCTCGCCCGTCTCCGGATCGAGGCCCTCGCAGACGAGGCCATCGCGACAGTCGGTGTGGGCCACGCAGTCGTCGTCGATGCCGGCGCCGGCGAAGGTCGGCGGCGGCGGCTCGGGCTCGGTCGGCGGCGGGGGCTCGACCGTGAAGTGATCCTCGCAGCCACCGAAGAGCACGAGGAGGCCTGCGAGGAGGACGGTGTGGAGGAGGCGAGACGCGATCTTCGTATCGTAGATGAGCATGGTCTTCTTCTCCTCGCCTAGAGCTTGGTCTTGGCGATCTCGAGCACGCTGATCGTGACCTCGGGCTGCACCCCGATCGCCACGCCGCCGCCCTCGAAGCCGATGGAGTACAGATCATCCTGATCGATGGCCATCTTGAGCTTGAGGCTGAGGTCGGTGCGCTCGGCGTTGAGCACATCGGTCTTCAGCTTCTGCATGACCTTCGAGTTGCCATCGATGTCGAAGCGCTGCGGCGTCTCTTCGCCGATGCCCTCGAGCCAGCGATGCTCGATGACGGTCACGTCGGGATGCTCCGGGTTCGAGTTGCCGATGATGAGCTGGAAGTCCGAGAGCTTGTCGTTGATGGAGCCGAGCACGTCGCCCTCGCCCACCTGCTGGAGCTCGAGCTGGAAGAACTGGAGGCGGATCTGGGGGATCGACTCGGGGCCGGGCTTCACGTCCGCGGCCGTGAGCTGCTCCTCGATGGCGGCGGCCTCCTCGTCGCCGATGAGCTCTGCGTTGATCTCGGCGTAGAAAGTCATGCCGCGGAAGTTCTCGTCGCAGTAGGCCTCGTTCGATGTGAGCGGATCGTCGCAATTGTCCTCGACGAGCTGGGCGCGGTTGTCGGCGCACAGGGGATCGTCGGAGAACGAGCTGATCTCGATGAGCATCGTATTGACGCGGTCCCCGGCCGCGTCGCTGAGGTCCTGGCTCTCCACGCACTTGCCGGCGATGGCCATCGCCCCCTGGAGGTGCGCGAAGGTGCCGGAGTTGAGCGAGGACGGGAAGCCGGGGATGGCCGCCAGGGTCTGATCGCTCAGCCCGGTCAGCTCGTCGATGCTCGGCCACTCGATCGCCTGGTCCATCCGGGGGATGTCCGGGTTGCCGATGGTGATCTCCGCGGCGGCCTCGAGGGCCGAGCAGCCCGTCGAGCCCGCGAGGGCCCCGAGGGTGAGGAGGATCGGGATGCGCGCGCGCTGGATGGTCATGCCTCTGCCTCCTAGTACGCGAAGCCGAAGTCGGCCGAGAAGTTGAGCTGGACCGTGGAGTCGTAGATGCTCTCGGGGCCGACGCCGAAGGGGGTGATCGCCTCGAAGTTGAAGTGCAGCCAGCGGAACAGGCCGTAGCGCATCTTGGCGATGAAGAGGTCGCGGGAGCCGAAGTCGAAAGCGAAGATGTCCGCGATCTTCTCCTGGTTTCTGCGCTGGTAGGTCGCCAGGAACTGCCAGCGGCCGATGTGCGGCACCTCTAGGGTGGTGAACAGCGAGTTGTCCGCGGTCTGATCGTTGATCTCGAGGCCGAGCGCGAGGGCGAGGTAGTGCTCATAGAGCCAGGACCACTCGAAGTAGGCGCCCTTGACCTGATCGCCCTGTTCGTCACGGCCGAGGACCTGCTGGATCTTGGTCAGGTTCTCCGGCCGCGCATTCCCGGAGATGTTCGGGTACTGGTAGCGCTGGACCGCGTAGAGGGTGTCGAAGTAGCTCGGGAGGTAGTTCGGGGCGTAGCTGCGGAGCTCGGTGCGGATACGGAAGGCGTGCTTCTTGGACTCGGTATTGATGCGGAACAGGTTGCCCCAGAACATGCCGTCCGGCGCCACGGCGCGGGTGGGGATGTCCTCGAAGAGGGGCTCGTCGGGATCGTCGATCGGCACCCCGGACTCGAGGCGCGAGTAGCCGCCATAGGTCTTCCAGTCCAGGATGTCGGTGTCGATGAGCTTCAGCTCGACCGAGAGGCCGTAGCCGAGGACCTGGGAGTTCACGCTATCGGGTTGGAAGCTCTTCTGGTTGACCTTGAGCTCCCGGCGGCGGCCGTCGTTGTCGACGTCCTCCTCGTCGATCGTATTGCGCAGCGGCGCCTCGGTATCGGCGAAGACCTCCACGCCCACCGAGAACGAGCGCATCATGTAGTTGTCGCGGTTGATGAGGCTCAGCGGCTTGAGGAATGCGAGCGCGCCCATCACCTGGGGACCGGTGATGTCGTCGATGAAGACCTCCCCGCCGCCGTAGTCCATGAAGGCGTCGAACTCGGCCGAGACCTTGTTCACGTTCAGATCCAGGTTCGGGTTGAAGCGCTTCATGTGCACGCCGTGGCCGATGGACCAGGCCTTGAACTGGTTGATGTCCAGGTAGGTCCGGCTCTCTTTGCCGCCGAAGGTGAGGTAGCGGATGATCTTCGCGGCATCGCTGAACTCGTTCCAGTCCTCCTTGCGGAAGGTGCCGACGTTCGAGAAGCGGATGTCCGCGCGGTTGTCGAGGACCTCGACGCGGATCGGGACACCGAAGGACATGGTGAGGTCCTTCTGGGGCCCGAAGCTCTTCGTCCAGTTGATCTCCGGGGTCAGCGCTCCATAGAAGATCTCGCCGAGGCGCTCCACACCCAGGGTCAGACCGAAGCGGTTCTGCCATGGCACGAGGCCGATGGAGCCGATCGAGGCCAGCTCGCCCTCGACGAAGGTGCGCTCCTCCTCGAAGGCCGCGTCGTCGCTCGCGGGTCCGCCGGGGCCCTCGCCATCGGACATGAGGTCCCCGCCCTTGCCATCGTCGACCCCGCCGGGCCCGACGTGCTGGCCATCCGGGCCACCCTCACCGGGTCCGCCCTCGCCCGGTCCACCTTCGCCAGGACCACCCTCGGAGCCGCCGGGGCCGCCCTCACCGGGCGCGGCGCTGTCGTCTACGTCGTCCTCGCCGGGTCCGGAAGGCGGCGGGGGCGGCGGTACGTCGCCTCCCTCGGCGGGAGGCGGCGGCGGCGGCGGCACCTCGTCGCCTTCGGCGGGAGGCGGCGGGGGCGGCGGCGGCTCGTCGGTGCCGCCGGGCTTCGTGGCGCGCTCCTTGGGCTCCTCTGGAGCCTCCTCCTCGGTGCCACCTGGCTTGGTGGCACGCTCCTTTGGCTCCTCCTCGGTGCCACCTGGCTTGGTGGCACGCTCCTTTGGCTCCTCCGGCGTCGGCTCGGAGGCCCCCTCTTCGGCAGGCTGCGCGAGGGCCGCGGGCACGCCGATGGCCAGCAGGAGGGAGAGGGTAAGCGCGCTCGTTGGGATCGAGGTGCGCAGGACGTGCCAGGGGAGGCTCATCGGCAGCTCCGCAACATCGGGGACGGGATAGCGAGGACCATATGGCATACGGGCCCCCGCGGGAAGGGGGCCGGGGCCCTGATCCCCCGGTCGCGCGGGGGCGTCCTGGCTCCTGCCGATGCCGGGTCCGACGCCGCCCGCCGCGAGGGGCGGGCGGATCGACGCCCCGCCCCCCAATCGAGGGAGCTGGCCGCACCGGCGGCTGGGCGTTCGGCCGACTACTCGGCGGCGACGACGAAGGGCCGGCTCTGCACAATCCAGAGGCGGTTGCCCTCGAAGAGCCACTCGATGTCCTGAGCCTCGCCCTTAGGGAAGACGTCGACGATGGCGCGGGCCGCGTCGCTCAGGATCTTCACGCGCTTGTCGGTGAGCACCGGCTGGCCGGCGCCGCCCGGGATCGGGACCTCCTTCACGCCGCCGGTCTCCTCGTCGAAGACCAGCTTGGTCTTCTCGTCCGAGCGGCTGAGCACCTTCACGGTGCGATCGGCGTGGTTGAAGAGGATCTGCTCGGGCACCTTCTTGCCCTCGACGACCCGCATGCCCAGGCCGCTCTTGGCGTTGATGGTGTAGGTATCGGTGTCGCCCGGATCGTAGATGTTGGCGGTGATCAGCACCCCCGCCGCAGAGGCGTTCACGCCGATCTGCACGAGGATCGCGCCGTAGACCGCGCGATGGTCGATGTTGAAGTAGTCGCGCTCTTCGAAGGCGCGCTGGTTCCAGACCGAGCCCCAGACCCGCTTGATGGCCTTCTCGAGGTTCTCGCGCCCGATGACGTTGGGCACGGTGTCGTAGAGGCCCGCGCCGTTGAAGCCGCTGAGGTCCTCGGCGTTCGTCGAGCTGCGCACGAAGACGCCCTTGCCGGGGGCGAAGGGCCCCATGGTCTTCACCTTCTTCTCCACCTGGTCGAGGAGCTTGGGGTCGATGGGCGCCAGGTTGATCTCGAGGCGGAGCTGGGTGAGCTGGTGCTGCCGGTAGGTCGGATCGTCCTGGAACTTCGCATCGGCCAGCATCCCATGGACCTTCTTGGTCAGCCCGTGCGAGTCCATGTGCCGCTTGTAGTACCTGATCGGGATGCCGAAGCCCGTGGGCACGTCCACGCCCGGCGGGGCCGAGTGCACCACCTCTCCGAGGTTGGCGGCCTTGGCGCCGTAGGCATCGGTGTCGTCGATACGGATGTCGTCCAGGAAGCGCAGCTTCTCCTCCTCGAGGTCGACGGAGGGCAGGGCCACGCGGGCCTTCTCGAGCTTCCTCTTCTTCCACTCGCTGATCTCCTCGGGGGTCGCCGGACGGAGCGTGTAGCCGTCCTTGCGCGACTCGAGCAGGACCATCTGCCCGCTCAGCTCCCGGAAGAGCTCGGAGGCATTGGTCAGGCCGATGTGGGGGATGCCCCAGGAGCGGGCGCGCAGGGCCACGTGGCTCAGCGGCGTGGAGAACTGCTCGGAGACGATGCCGCTGACCACGGTGAGGGTGGGCAGGGTCTCGTTGAGGATCAGGATCTCGTCGCGCTCGTAGGTGAGGTTGATCAGCTCCTCGTCTGGGACGTTCTCGATGATGCGCAGCTTCCCGATCGACGTGCCGCTGTGGAAGAACTGGTAGGTGCTCTTGGTATAGATCTCGTCGTTCGAGATGAAAGGCACGCCCAGCCCGGCGGCCTTCTTCGCCACCTCCTCGTGGTGGTGCGAGTCGGGCCGGAACTTGATCTTGTCGGCCGCGAAGAAGCTCTTCTGGATGACCTTGTAGGCCTTCGCGACGTGCTCGGGGCGCATGCGATCGCCCTCCCAGAAAGCGAAGGTCCACACATCCTGGGCCAGGTGGTGGATGAGGTAGCAGAAGAGGAACTCCGGCTTGTCCTCGTTGTAGTTGCTCATCAGATCCGCGAGGCCCTCGGGGCTCTCCGGCTTCTTGTAGATCTCCGCGAAGACGAAGTCCGAGTGCATCGGGAAGACGTTGACGTCGAAGTACCAGGTCGAGTCGTCCTTCAGGTTCACGATCATCTTCGTGAAGCGCTCCCCGGCGATCTGATCCGAGTAGCTCTTGAAGGTCTTCGCGCTCTGGATCGAGTTGGTGAAGACGCGGGTCTCGACGAAGTCCTCTCCGGCGGAGGCCGCCTCGAGGGTCTTCTTGTCCTCCTCGCTCGGCCCTTCGCCGGCAGCCTCGTCGGGCGCCAGCTTGCCGCCTCCACAGGCGACGAGAGCGGCGACGAGCGTCGCCGCGAGGGCGGCGCGCAACAGGAGCTCGGCAGGGGGGAGGGTGAGGCG
>CAZEHU010000130.1:0-7059 GCA_964511605.1 uncultured Myxococcales bacterium | reverse complement strand
CGCGGGCTTCGCTTCCCCACCGGCCGGCGGGGTCTCGGACTTGCCGCAAGCGGCGGCGCCAGCCGCGGCGGTGGCGGCCGCGCCCTTGAGGAAGAGGCGGCGCGTGAAGCCGGTGGCGAGGGGCTCGTCCGGCATCTCGCTCATGATCTCGCGGCCCTTGGCCTCGAAGATGCTCGCCGGCTTGCTGGAGGCCATGTCGTCGTGGTTCTTGGTGGACATCGTGGTTCTCCTACCAGGCTCGGTCGCGGAGGAATGCGAGGACGTCTTCGATCTGCTGATCGGTCAGATCGGCGACAGCGGCAGCACGCTCTTTGGTGAAGGGGCGCATCATGGTCCCGGTCTTGCCCTCCTTGATCACGTAGCGGAGGAAGCCGTTGGACACGGTCTCGAGGAAGGCCTTGCGGCCGATGCCGGTGCCGGCGCCGGACTCCATGTAGCCCGCGCCCGAGCGGCCGTGACAGCCGCTGCAGATGGTCCGGTAGGTCTTCATCCCCCGCTTCACGTCACCCTTGAGCGGCGACTCGTCGAGCTTGGCGGGCTTGGTCGGGTTCATGTTCCTCAGGAACGCGACGATGGACTTCATCTCCTCGAGGGAGAGCGCGCTCGAGAAGGGCACCATCGTGGTGCCCAGGCGGCCGCGCGCCATGGTGGTCAGCAGCATCTGGTCGGTGGCCGCCTCGAGGAAGCTCCTCGAGGCCAGGGACGGCGCCATGCCGACTCGCCCCTCCGCCTTCGAGCCATGACAGGTGGCGCACTTCTGGAACGCCATCTTGCCCTTCTCGGCATGCTCGGGCGTGACCTCGACGATGCGCGCTGCGGGCTCACCGGCAGCGCCCTCCGCCTTCTCGGCCGGCTTCTCCTCTGCGGCTGGCGGCGCTGCGCCCATCAGGATCAGCGCGAGCCCTGCTATCAGCAGGCCGACGCTCCATCGATGCCTTGTCAACATGACTCCTCCCTCGACGAACCGTGACTGTGTGGAATACGGAACAGGTGTGTGGCATCTACCACACCCTCATCACCCCGTTGAGGTCCAACCGAGCGCGCAGGATGTCTCACTCCTGCGCCCTGCCTGGGTTCGGGCGGCGTGACATGGGTGGGCTCAGCCTCCAGTGGAGACCCGTGGTGTGGCGGGTCGAGGCCGTGTGGTTTGCAAGAAGTCTGCCGTTCCGGATCTGGGAGATCCCCAGGGGGCCTCTCGCCACCTCGCAGGGACGGATGGTACGCCTCGTGCAGCCCCCGCCGGCCATGAGCGACACCCCTCCTTCGTCCTCCTCCTCGGGCGCTGGGCCCCCGCCCGCCCCCAAGAAGACCACCAAGGGCTGGCTCGGCAAGGCGGGCGCTGTCCGGCGGGGGCGCCGCCTCGCCGCCACCGAGGAGCTCGACGGGGTCTCCCGCCGCGCCTTCGCGTTGGGGGGTCTCGCACTCCTGGGGGGTGGGCTCTCCCTGACCCAGCGCGCGCTCGAGGCGGCCGCCGAGGGCGCGGCCCACGTCGAGGTCCCCGTCCGGCCCCCGAGCGCGCTCGAGGACGACGCCTCCTTCCGGGCGGCCTGCATCCGCTGTGGTCTGTGCGGCACGGTCTGTGAGAACGGCTGCATCCGCTACTTCGGCCTCGACGAGAGCCAGTGGGGCGCGATGACCCCTTGGCTGGACGTGCGGCGACGGAGCTGCACCCTGTGCATGCGCTGCACCGAGATCTGCCCGACGGGAGCCCTCACCCCTGTGGCGGACGATCTCGAGGTGATCGCCGAGAGAATCGACATGGGGGTCGCGGAGGTCACGCCGGAGCAGTGCATCTCCTACCTCGGCCGGATCTGCGGCTACTGCCACGATGCCTGTCCGCTGCCGGGCAAGGCGATCAAGCTCGCGCCCCCGGCCAAGCCCATCGTGGTGGAGGAAGGCTGCGTCGGCTGCGGCCGCTGCGTCGAGCTCTGCCCGGCCAGCCCGACCGCCATCCGGGTCGTCCCCACGCGCGTCGCGTCGGCCAAGGGAGCCTGAGCCATGCAAGCCGAACAGCGAGCAAGGACCTGGGGCCTGAGGCCCGGTCGCGGTTGGCGATGGGCCCGGAGGATCACCCAGGGCATGATGCTCGCTTCGGTGATCGCCGCGCCCATGCTCGGCGGCTGGCAGCGCATGGACCAGCACCACATGGCCACCTGGAACCTCGATGGCTGGGATCTGCCGGCTGCCCTGAGGGCCGAGCTGCCCGAGGGCCCCCCCGCCCAGCGCGCCTACGAGCTGAACCGCCTGCTCGGTGGCGGCTCGGCTGCGGAGTGGGTCGGCGTGCCTGCGATCGATCCCCTGGCGGGGGCGGTCGCGGTCGCGCACTCGGACATCACCTCGATCCTGGTGCTCGCCTGGATGATCCCGATCCTGCTGGCGCTCCTGGCCGGCCGGATCTTCTGCGGGTGGCTCTGCCCCTACGGCACCCTCGCCCGCATGATCGAGGCGGTCCGGGTGAGCCTGCCGTGGAGCGTCCGCCAGGTCCGCGTCCCCGTGAACAGACCCCTCCGCTACGCCGTCGCCCTGGTGGCCCTCGGCTTCGCGTTCGCTGGCTCGCAGCTCGTGCTCTACCTGGTCCTGCCCCACCTGGTCCTCCAGCAGGCGGCCTATGGCGCGTGGGTGCTCGGTGGAGCCGGCGCAGCGCTGGGCTGGCTCTGCGGCATGGTGGTAGCAGGGCTGCTCTTCGGCACCACCACCTATTGCGCGACGCTCTGCCCGACGGGCGCGGTCCTCGGTGCCCTCGGCCGGGCGCGGCGGGTACGGCTCCAGCTCGCGATGCCCTCGGCGTGCGGGGCGCGCTGCGAGCTCTGCGCGCGCGCCTGCTGGCTCAGCCTGCGGCCCGATCGCGGCGATCCCGGCCCCGACTGCGATCTCTGCGCTCGCTGCGTCTCGGTCTGCCCCCGCGCGAACCTGCGTATCGGCCCCGGGCGGGGCCTCCCCCGCGAGGCCGTGGCCACCAGCGAGCGGGGGGTGGCCGCGGCGGCGGCCCTCCTCCTCGTCCTGGTGGTGCTGATCCCCAGCGCCTGGGGTCGGACGGGCGATCGGCGGAGCGCCGCGGATCGCCGCCCCAAGCTCCTCCTCGAGAGGGTCGTGGTGGTCTCGGGGCCCGGGGGCGACGTGACCGCAGCGGTGGCGGCAGCGGACCTGACCGGCCTCCGCCTCGACGCCGACGACGCGCGGCCTCTGAGCGGCACCCAGATCGACGTGCACCTCGCGCGGGGAGAGCGGGGCGAGCCCGACCCGCTCGGACGGATGCCCCTCCGAGAGTCGTGGCAGGGGCCCCTCGAGGTCCGCTTGGAGGATCGGGAGGGCCAGGTCGTGGGCACCCTCCGCTACGAGGCCCCGACCGAGCCGCGGTCCACCCTCCGCCAGACGATCTACCGCGGGCGCGTGGACCGACAGGTCCAGCGGGGCGACGTGGTCGTGGTCGCTCCGCCCGCGGGGTGGCTCCTCGAGCCCCTGAGGGTTCAGGTGCCCCGCGACAGCCCGGGCGGGGACGTGGGGGCGCTGATGTGGAGCTTCGGCGGGGCCCTCCTGCTCTTCGCGGCCCTGCACCTCCTGGCGCTCTCGGTGGGCTTCTGGAGGCGGCCCTCCGGAACCGCCGGCGGGCCCGCCGGAGGGCCTGTCGGAGGGCCTGTCGAGAGCGTTGCAGAGGCGGGGGGGGCAAGCTAGGCTCCGCGCGCCTTCGGCCCCGGGAGGACCTCCACGTGCGCGCCATCCGCCTCGCGACCAGCCTGACCCTGGCCTCCGCGAACCGCCTGACCCTGGCCACCGCGGTCACCCTGACCCTGGCTTTCGGCCAGATGCTGCTCGGCCCCCTTGCCTGCAGCTCGCACGAAGAGGGCTCGACGTCCTCGGCCACGCCCGTGGCGGTCTCCGGAGAGTGCGGACCACACCAGGACGGCCCGTGCACCTACTACGACAAGAAGGGCCGCAAGAGCGTGCTCGTCCACTACACCGGCGGCGTGCTCGAGGGGGAGTGGACCACCTACCACCCCCAGGGCGAGGTGGCCTCGTCGGGTCGCTACTCCAAGGGCCTGCGGGCCGGCGAGTGGAAGTGGTGGCACCCCAACCGGGCCCTCAAGATGGTCGGCTCCTACGATGGGAAGGGGCTGCGGAACGGCACGTGGACCCTGTACGACCGCAAGGGCGAGGAGATCCAGGGCTTCGCCCTCGAGCACGGCAAGGGCAACTGGGTCGACCGCCACCCCAACGGCAAGCGCGCCAGCGAGACCAACCTGGTGCGGGATCGCTACGAGGGCACGCGCATCGACTACGACGTGGAGGGCCAAAAGGACTTCCAGGTGAGCCACGAGAGCGGCAAGCGCCACGGCACCTTCACGTCCTGGTACCCGGGGGGCACGAAGCTCGCGGAGCAGACCTTCGACAAGGGCCAGCGCCACGGCACCTGGACCGAGTGGTACCCCAACGGCCAGAAGCGCATGGAGGAGAGCTACGACGGCGGCAAGAAGGTGGGCGAGTGGTCCCGCTGGCTCGCCGGCGGCACGCGCGTCGAGCAGCGCTCCTACGGGGACGGCCCGAAGCATGGTCCCTGGCGGACCTGGTACGACGACGGCACCCCGAAGAGCGAAGGGAGGTACACGGATAACGCCGAGGACGGGGCCTGGCGGGAGTGGTACCCGAATGGCCAGATGAAGAGCGAGAGCCTCTTCGCCGCCGGCAAGAAGGACGGCACCTGGACCACCTGGCACGAGGGCGGCGCGAAGAAGTCCGAGGAGCTGTGGGCCGCCAACCGCCGGATCGGCACCGCGTCGGCCTGGTACGCCTCCGGCCACCTGAAGAGCACCCAGCACTACGCCAAGGGCGCCAAGGCCCACGGCCTCTGGCTGACGTGGTTCGACGCTCCGGGCGCTGACCCGGCGGGCCTGGCTCATGCCGTACGAGGCATGATGGGCGGGGGCGAAGGCGCCCTAGCCGAGGGAGCTCCCGGAGCGGAGGCAGCCGAGGTGGAGGAGGCCGAGGGCATCGCCGAGGCGAAGCCGGCGGAGGCAGGCGCGGAGGCGAAGCCGGACGAGAGCGAAGCCGAGGCCGAGGGCGTAGCCAAGGCCGAGGGAGACCCCAAGGCCGAGGCAAGCGAGGAGGCGCCCGCCGGGGGCAGCGCCCCTGCCGGCGACGCCGAGGCGGCCCCCGCCCACCACATGCACCTGCCCACGGGCCCGCTCCAGTCCCTCGAGACCTGGAGCATGGGCGTCAAGGAGGGCCCAGCGCTGAGCTGGCACGCCCGGGGCGTCCTCGCGTCCCACGGCGCATACGCGGCCGACAAGGAGGAGGGCCAGTGGAAGGCCTGGTCCGAGGGTGGAACGCTCATCGAAGAGGCGAGCTGGTCGGGCGGCCTGCGTACCGGCGCCTACAAGAGCTGGTTCGCCAGCGGCCAGCCGGCCAGCGAGGGTCAGTACAGCGTCGAGGACGTGGACGGCACGCCGGCCAGCGTCGAGGCCGGCGTCTGGAAGACCTGGTACCCGGACGGCAAGCCGGCGTCCGTCGTCGACGGCGCGGCCGGCAGGCTCACGCTCCACCATCCCGGCGGCGAGGTCTGGATCGACATGAGCGCCGAGGGCGATCGCTGGGTCGACGTCGAGCACGGCCTCGTGGCCGAGGGCGCCACCCGCGAGGGGCGCCCCCACGGCGACTGGAAGATCTCCCGCGACGACGAGAAGCGCGTGACCCAGGTCCGCTTCCGAAAGGGCCTGAAGCACGGCCCCTTCATGGTCTGGCACTCCACCGACCACATCGGCCGCCAGGGGAGCTACGACAAGGACGTCCTCGAAGGCCTCGACGTCCGTTGGGATCCCTACGGCGTCTTCCTGGCGACCACTTGCTGGAGCAAGGGGCAGAAGGTCTGGACCGACTTCGAGTCCCCGGAGCCCAAGCGCTCCTGTCCTTAGCCGCCCTCCCCCGGCCTCAGCGGATGCGGGGCAGGTGGTCCAGGAGCCGCTCGAGGCCCTCGGGCTCGTGCGGATAGACCCCGCGTAGCCGGCTCTGCTCGTCGACGAGCAAGAGGTGGGCGCCGTGGCCGATCTCGATGAGGCCGCTGTCCATCGTATAGGGCGTGCCCATGTGGCTCTTGAGCGCACCCACGACGGCGCTCTTGATCGCGTCCTCGGTGCCCGTCAGGAGGTGCCAGCGGCTGGTATCGATCTGGAAGTCCTTGGCATAGGTCGACAGCCGGTCGGGCGTATCGGTGGCCGGGTCGACCGTGAGCGTGACGAGGTGGAGCTCCCTCGCAAGTGGATCCTCGCTGAGGGCGAGGGTCTTCACGGCGCTCATGATCTTCGGGCAGACCGTCACGCAGCTCGTGAAGAAGAAGCTCGCGACCCAGGGATGCCCCTTCAACTGGGCCGTGCCGAAGGGCTGGCCGTCCTGATCGATCAGCTCGAAGGCCGGGATCTCCGTCATCACGGGCAGGGGCCGGTCCCGGGCAGAGCAGGCCAGCGAGGCCGGCAGCACCGCCACCAGGGCGGCCCATGGCGCCGCCCGGCGGGCTCGCCTCATCCGATCCAGGCGAGGAGGGCTCGGTCGAGGGCGAGACCCAGCATCATCACAGGGAGGTAGATCAGGGAGGCGCCGAAGAGCTTCCGCGGCCAGGCCTCCGGGACCTGGGCGGCCAGGCTGCCCAGCGTGATGCCCCAGAACCAGCCCCCCGCGACCAGCGCGGTGGCGAGGTAGAGCCAGCCCGCCGCGCCGAGGGGGACGAGCAAGATGCTGACCGGCAGCAGGGCCGAGGACCAGGCCAGCGCCTGCAGGCGTGCCTGCTCGACGCCACGCACCGAGGGTACCGTGCGGATTCCGGCGCGCACGTAGTCGTCATTCCGAAAGAGGCTGATGGCCAGGAAGTGGGGCATCTGCCAGAGGAAGAGGATCGCGAAGAGGACGAGCCCCGGGCCATCGATGATGCCCGTGGCCGCCACATACCCCATGAGCGGGGGCGCCGCTCCGGGGATGGCACCTGCGACGAGCGCCAATGGGGTGCGCCGCTTGAGGGGAGTGTAGACGCAGGTATAAGCGAGGTGGGCCTGGGCCCCGATCCACGCCGTGATC
>CAZEHU010000129.1:0-7089 GCA_964511605.1 uncultured Myxococcales bacterium | reverse complement strand
GTCGCGGAGGCGCCTCTCCGGGCGATCGGTGAGCGGGCGCGGTTCCTGGTGGAGGTGGGGCTCGACTACCTGGGCCTAGACAGGCCGGTGAGGAGCCTCAGTGGCGGGGAGGCCCAGCGCATCCGCTTGGCGGCGCAGCTCGGCGCCCACCTCTCCGGCGTGCTCTACGTGCTCGACGAGCCCACCATCGGCCTGCACCCGACCGATACGGAGGTGCTGCTGGAGGCCCTTGGGCACCTGCAGGCCCGGGGCAATGGCGTGCTGATGGTGGAGCACGACGAGGCGACGCTGCGGACCGCAGACATCCTGGTGGACATGGGCCCAGGCGCCGGCCACGAGGGGGGCGAGGTGCTGGTGCAGGGGGCGCTCGAGGCCAGCCTCGCGGACCCGCGCTCGGTCACGGGGCGCTGCCTCCGGGAGGCGCGGCCGCCGGCGCGTGAAGAGCCCCGCTCCCTCGAGGACGCAGCCTTCCTCGAGGTCCGCGGCGTCGTCCACCACAACCTGGACGGGGTGGACGTGCGGCTGCCGCGGGGGCGGCTCACCGTGGTCAGCGGGGTCTCCGGCTCCGGCAAGTCCTCGCTGGTCCACGATGTGCTGGCCCACGCGGTGTCCGGGAAGCCCGGGGGCGGCGCTTGGCGATCGACCGCGGGGTTCGAAGGCCTCGACCGGGTGGTGCGGGTCGACGACAAGCCCATCGGCAAGAACCCCCGCTCCACACCGGCCACCTACGTCGGGGTCTGGGACGAGATCCGCAAGCTCTTCGCGCGGGCGCCCGAGTCCCAGCTCCGCGGCTACAAGCCCGGCCGCTTCAGCTTCAACGTGAAGGCGGGCCGCTGCGATGCCTGCGCGGGCCAGGGACGCATCAAGCTGGAGATGAGCTTCCTGCCCGATGCCTGGGTCGACTGCCATACCTGCGCCGGGCGGCGCTTCAGCGCCCAGACCCTGCACGTGCTCTGGCGCGAGCACTCGATCTACGACGTCCTGCGCCTGTCGGCCGCCGAGGCCCTCGAGCTCTTCGAGCCGGTGCCGAAGATCCGCCGGGCGCTCCAGCTCCTCTGCGATATCGGCCTCGGCTACCTGGAGCTGGGCCAGCCCTCGCCGACCCTCTCAGGAGGTGAGGCCCAGCGCATCAAGCTGGTCGCCGAGCTCCTGCGGCGGGCACGGCAGGACACCCTCCTCATCCTCGACGAGCCCACGACGGGCCTGCACATGGCCGACGTGCCCCGCCTGATGGCCATCTTCCACCGCCTCGTCGACGAGGGCGCCACCTGCGTGATCATCGAGCACAATCCAGACGTCCTCCGCGAGGCGGACTGGTGTCTCGATATGGGCCCAGGGGGAGGCCCCCACGGCGGCACGCTCTGCTACCAGGGGCCGTACTCCGGGCTCGTCGGAGCCCCCGGCTCGCGGACGGGGGCTTGGTTGGCAGCTCAGGGCTCCCCGACCCCCGCGTAGCGGACGCCGGCGAGGGTCGCCATGTCCCGCGACCAGGTGGTCAGGTCGCCGGGGTGGAAGCCAGAGAGGTCGTCGTGGGCGCAGGCCCGCGCGAGCACCTTCATCAGGCTGGTCGAGGCCTTGAAGTAGTTGGCCAGGCGCCCGGCGGCCCGCTCGACCGGCAGGCGGGAGCGGAGGTGCTCCTTCTGGGTTGCGATGCCCACGGGGCAGTTGTTGGTATGGCAGGCGCGCATGGCGATGCAGCCGATGGCCTGCATGGCGGCGTTGGAGACCGCGACCCCGTCGGCGCCAAGGGCGAGGGCCTTAGCGAAGTCCGCGGGGGTGCGGAGCCCGCCGGTGATGATGAGGGTGACCTCCTCGGCGCCCTTGGCGTCGAGGTGGTGGCGGGCGCGGGCGAGGGCCGGGATCGTCGGGACCGAGATGTGGTCGCGGAAGAGCAGGGGCGCCGCGCCGGTACCGCCGCCCCGCCCATCGAGGATCACGTAGTCCACGCCGATCTCGAGGGCCGCGTCCAGGTCCGCCTCGATGTGCTGGGCGGAGAGCTTGAAGCCGATGGGGATGCCGCCGGTGCGCTCCCGGACCTCGGCGGCGAAGCGCTTGTAGTCGTCCGTCGAGGTCCAGTCCGGAAAGCGGGAGGGCGAGATGGCGCTCTGGCCCTCGGGGAGCTGGCGTACCCGGGCGATCTTGCCCTTCACCTTGTGGCCCGGCAGGTGGCCACCGGTGCCGGTCTTGGCGCCCTGCCCCCCCTTGAAGTGGAGAGCCTGGACCACGTCGAGCTTGTCCCACGAGAAGCCGAAGCGGCCCGAGGCGAGCTCGTAGAGGTAGCGGCTGTTCTCCGCCTGCTCCTCGGGGAGCATGCCCCCCTCGCCAGAGCAGATGGCAGTGCCGGCGAGCTCGGCGCCACGGGCCAAGGAGACCTTGGCCTCCTCGCTCAGCGCCCCGAAGCTCATGTCGCTCACGAAGATGGGGATAGCGAGCTCGAGGGGCCTGTCGGCGCCTGGGCCGATGACGAGCCTCGTGGCCACCGGCTCGTCATCGAGCATCGGCACCTCGGCGAGCTGAGCGGTGACGAATTGCAGGTCGTCCCAGCGCGGCAGCTCGGGGGCGGGGACGCCCATCGCGGAGACCGGACCGTGGTGGCCGACCTTCGCGAGCCCGTCGGCGGCGAGGGCCTGGATCGCCTTGGTGTGGGGCTCCTCGGAGGTGCCGTGCACGTCCTGCCAGGTGCCCTGGAAGGCGTCACGCTGGTAGGGCTGGGGGTGCTCCCTCTCCCAGGCCCCGATCTGCTCAGCGTCCACCATGAGGCGGCCGTCGTCGGCGACCCAGGCGTCGAAGCGCTGCAGGCGCTCGTCGTTCTCGTACTCGCTGATGCCCGTGCGGTAGCGGTAGTCCCAGCCGTGGACGCCGCAGATGAGGTTGTCGCCCTCGATGTGGCCATCGGCCAGCAGCGCGCCGCGGTGGTGGCAGCGGCCGTGCATGACCGAGACCTGATCGTCCCAGCGGATGATGACCAGGTCGACGTTCTCGACGAGGGCGTAGGCGGGCTGCCGGTCGGCGAGCTCCGCCCAGGTGGCGACGGCGATGGCGCGCATCGGGACCCCTGGGTGCGGGTGGTGACGCCCGGGAGGTTCGGGTGGTCCGGGCGAGGGGCATGGTCCCCCGAGGAGCGGTGAGCCGCAAGCCGGCCAGCCCCTCAGAGGAGCCCCACCGGCACCACCGTGCTTGTCCGATCCAGCGGAATCGGGTCTGGGGCGAGGCAGATCACCGCGCCGGGCCCGCGCTCCAGGGGGAGGCGGTCCAGAAGGCGAAAGGGGGCAGCCCAGCGGGGATTGGGCGTGGCCGCGCGCTTGATCTCGATAGGGAAGAGCGCGCCGTCGCGAGAGAGGAGAAGGTCGATCTCCTTCTGGTCGTGATCCCGGTAGTGGAAGAGGGACGGGGTCGCCATCCGGTGCCAGTAGCTCTTCAGGATCTCAGCGAGCACCCAGGTCTCGAAGATGGGACCCGCGAAGGCTCCGGCGGCCAGGGCCTCGGGGGTGGACCAGTCCGTGAGCCAGGCGGCGAGGCCGGTATCGAGGAAGAAGAGCTTGGGTGCCTTCACCAGCCGCTTGGTGCGGTTCGTATCGAAGGGCTCGAGGAGCAGGACCTGCCAGCTCGCGATGAGCACGCCGAGCCAGGACTTCGCCGTGGGGACCGTGATGTCCACGTCGCGGGCGAGCTCGCTCAGGTTGAGGAGCTGGCCGGTGCGGGCCGCGGCGGCGCGGAGGAAGCGGTAGAAGGCCGTCGGATCGCCGACCTGCTTGAGGTCCCGGACATCGCGCTCCAGGTAGGTGGCGACGTACGAGCGGAAGAAGAGCTCGCGGTCGGTGACGTGGCCAGCGACGAGCGCCGGCATCGAGCCCCGCCAGATGCGCTCGTAGACCGCGGGCATCGACTCGTGCAGGGCGCTGCCTGCGCGCGGCTCGAGGGCAGCCGGCTCGGGCGAGAAGCCGGGAAGCTCCAGGGCTCGGAGCGTCGCCTCGCGGCAGGAGAAGCCCAGCAAGTTGGCCAGCCCGATGCGCCCCGCGAGGGTCTCGGACACCCCCCTCATCAGGTGGAAGGGCTGGGAGCCGGTGAGCCAGAACGCTCCTGCCCCTGAGCGGGGATCGCGGGCGCGCGCTTGGTCGACCCGGAGCTTGATCGCGGTGAAGAGCCCAGGGGCGTATTGGACCTCGTCGATCAAGACAGGAGGGGGGAAGGTCTGGAAGAAGAGCTCGGGGTCCTCCCGTGCGAGGGAGCGGGCGCCGGGATCGTCCAGGGTGACGTAGCTTCGGTCCTCGGTGCAGAGCGCACGGAGCAGGGTTGTCTTCCCGACCTGACGGGGACCCGTCAGCAGGAGGACCGGCAGCTCCGAGGAGGCTCGAAGCCATGCGGGTCCGAGGGCACGTGGGAGGGGGAGAGTCACGTGTAATTGATACCTCGTGTTTAAATTACACGCAAGGGCCGGGGCCCCATCAACTCGCTGTGTACCCCCCATCCACCGAGAGCACCGAGCCGGTCACATAGCTCGCCTCGTCCGAGGAGAGGTAGACCACGGCGCCCGCGATCTCCTCGGGCTGCGCCACGCGCTGGGGTCCGGTGCGGTCGGTGTAGCGGGTCAGGACCTGGGGGCTCGCTGTGAGGGCCGCGGCGAAGCGGGTATCGACCAGCCCGGGCGCCACGCAGTTCACGCGGATGTTCGCGCCTCCCAGCTCGATAGCGAGCGTGCGGGTCATGGAGATCAGCGCGGCCTTGGTCATGCCGTAGACCCCCTGGAGCGGTGAGGCGCCCAGGCCCAGGATCGAGGAGATCGAGACGACGCTGCCGCCGAGGCCCTCGGCCATCAGGCGCTTGCAGACCGCCTGGGTGAGCCGGAAGGCGCCCTTGACGTTGACCTCGAAGGTCTTGTCCCAGGCCGCCTCCTCGGTGCCGAGCAGGGGGCCGAAGTAGGGATTGGTCGCCGCGTTGTTCACGAGGGCCGTGATCGGCCCGACCTCGCTCCAGGCGAAGTCGACCAGCGCGGCGGTCGCGTCGGCCTGCCCGACGTGGCAGGCCCGCGCCACCACATGGTCGGCCCCGATGGCCTCGTTGATCTCGGCCGCGGTAGCCTCGAGCGGGCCCGCCTTGCGGCTCGCGATCACCACCTGTGCCCCCTCGGCGGCCATCGCGTGCGCGATCGCCTTACCGATGCCCCGGCTCCCGCCGGTCACGAGCGCTACCTTGCCGTCGAGCCTGCTCGCCATTCGCTCCTCCTCCCCGCTCGGAGTACGACTGCGGGCCCCCTCGAGACCGCAGCGGAGCGGAGCCTACACCAGGCTGGGAGCCTCCAGCTCGGGGGGGGCCGCAGCGCGGCCGACCGCACCCGTAGATTGACCGGTTAGACCGGCCCGCCCACGCTCTCGGGGTGTCCAGGGTATTCGCCAGCCATGAGGCCAAGGCCCGCTTCTCGGAGGTCCTGCGCAAGGTCCGAGCGGGGGAGACGATCGTCGTGACCTATCACGGCGAGGAGGTCGCCAAGATCATCCCGGTGGTCCGCTCCGGTGACGGACTCGAGGATCGTCTGGCCCGACTCGAGGACCTGGGCCGCCTCCCCGCGGCTCGCGCCAAGGGAGAGCGGCCTCGCATCTCGGAGCTGGCTCGGGCGAAGCGTCCAGGAGCGCTGGCGCGCTTCCTCGAAGAGCGGCACCGGGACTGAGAGCCGTGGCCCATGCCTACGTGGACACCTCGGCGCTGCTCGGCATCCTCTTCGAGGAGGCCCACGCGGCGGGACTCGCGGAGGCACTCGATGGCATGGACAGCTTGCGCGCATCGCTGCTCGTCGAAGCGGAGCTGAGCTCGGCGCTCCGTCGCGAGGGCCTCGAGGAGGAGGGAGAGGGCTCGCGGGCCGTCTTGGACTGGTTCGCACCCGATGGCTCCCTGACCACGCAGCTCGAGGAGGTCCTCGATGTGGGGTACCTCCGTGGCGCGGATCTATTCATCGTGGCCTGCGCCCTGTGGCTGGCCCCGGAGGTCCGACATCGCCGCGCCCTCCACTTCGTGAGCCTCGACGCCAACCAGCGAGCGGTGGCCGCCGCCCTCGGCTTCCCGTTGTTGCCTGTCTGGGAGGCCTAGATGTGCGAGGCGAACCGAACGCTCGCGTCGTAGACGCCGCGTTCCTCAGGCCGCCTCCACCTCCAGCTTCTGGCAGAGCTCGGTGAGCTGGTCCATCTCCTCGGGGGCGAGGACCTCCATCAGGTCCCGGAGGAGCGCAGCGTGGTGGGGGCTGATCGCGTCGATCAGCGCAGCGCCCTCCCGCGTCAGGTGGACGCGGACGTAGCGCCGGTCGGTCTCCGAGCGCCTGCGAACTACCAGGCCCCGCTTCTGCAGGTTGTCCACCACGGTGGTCACGTTGCCGTTGGAGACACAGAGGCGAGCAGCGATCTGCGACTGGCAGAGCGGCCCCTCCCGCCGCACGGCCTCGAGGGCCGCGAACTGGCTCATGGTGAGGCGCCGGAACGCCAGGGCCCGCGCGAGCTGGCCCCGGACGACCTCGGTCGCCCGCATGAGCTGGTGCCACGCCAGGCGAGCTTGTGCCGCCCGGAGGGTCTCGGTGTGTCCCTCGTTCCGCAATCCCTCTGCCCTCTCTGTGGCCCCCCCGGGTTGGGGGCGCCAAGCCGTGGATTCACGCTAGAGAGGTGGATCCCTTCGAGTCAAACCCGGGCGATCGGTCAGTAGATCTCCCGCCGCTTCGCGCTCGGGTCGAGCTGAGGGGGCTGCCGGCGGGCGCCGGTGATCCTGGTGAGGAGCGTGTGGGCGACGCAAGCCGGCGGGACACCGCTCAGGTAGTAGACCGGGCAGCGACCGATCTCGAGCACCTCCATATCGAGCTCCCGAGCGCGCGCGACGGCATCCCGGTGGCCCGTGACGAAGGAGAACCAGATGCGGCGGCAGCCGGCCTCGTGGGCGATATCGACGGCGGCGGCGGCGGCCTTGGGCTTCACCCAGAGGATCGCCAGGTCGCCGCGATCGTCGGGCAGCTCCTCGACCGAGGCGTAGACCTTCCCACCTTCGAGAGGGCCGCGGGACTCGGTGAGCCCACCGAGGTCCAGACAGTAGAAGCGCTTCCCGGCTTTGGTGTAC
>CAZEHU010000128.1:0-7093 GCA_964511605.1 uncultured Myxococcales bacterium | reverse complement strand
GCCGCGACCATGCCGGCGTCGCGGGCGAGGCCTCCGGTGATAGCGACCGTGCCCTCCACCTTGATCTTCTTGAGCAGCCGCGCGAGGCGTCCGGCGATGGACAGGTGGATGCCGCGCAGGATGTTCTCCACCCCGATGCCGCGGCTCACCATGTTGATGACGTCGGTCTCCGCCAACACGGCGCAGATGCTCGAGACCTCCTCGGGCGCGTCGGCTTCGACGCTGAGGGAGCCTACGTCCTCGAGGGGGACCCCGAGGTAGCGGGCGATGTTCTCGACGAACTGCCCGCTTCCACTGGCGCACTGGCTGGTCATCCGCTGCGCGAGGACCTTGCCACGCGAGTCCATCCGGATGGCGCGGGCGTGCAGGGCACCGACGTCGATGACGCCGGCCGCGCCCGGCACCAGGAAGAGCGCGCCGCGGGCATGGGTCGTCATCGAGTAGAAGTGGCCCGTGCGGAAAGGCACCGCGTCCCCGTCGCCGGTGCTGGCGACGTAGTGGAAGCGAGCCACGGACTCCGGCCCCATCGGGTCGGCGCCCTCGGTCAGATCCTCGAGCATGCCGGCGGCGGCGAGGGCCTCCGTCCAGGTCTCCGCGATGACGTCCAGTACCGAGCGACGCCGGATGCGCTGGACCGCCGTGGCCAGGACCTCCCCCTCCTCGCCCGCCCGGCTGGTGGCGATGGCGACCTTGATGGCGCCGGTACCGACGTCGACGCCGGCGGTGAGGTGGCGATCGTGGGCGAGGGACTCAGGCGCTGGCATGGCGCACCTCCTGGGGGCTCACGGGGGCGGGGCCCAGTCCACCGCCGCCTTCGTCGACGGCGAAGCCCGGCAGGCCGGTCGCCCGATCGGCGCGGGCATCGTCCAGAGCGAAGAGGGCCGCACCGAGCGCGCCCATGTAGATCGAGTCGGGGTGGGCGTTGAGCGTGATGGCCTCGCCGTAGTTCTCGATCATCAGCTCGCGGAGCATCCGGGTCGCCATCGGGTTGTTGCAGACCCCGCCGGTGAAGGTGAACTCGTTGTCGATGCCGCCCGAGCGGGCCAGGAGCGACATGGCGCGCAGCATGATCGCCCGGTGCAGCCCTGCCAGGACGTCCTCCCGGCGCTGGCCGAGGGCGAGGCGCTCTCTCAGCTCGGCGCCGGCGAAGACCGTGCAGGTGGAGTTCACCTTCACGACCCGCTTGGCGCCCAGCGCGAGCGGGCCCAGCTCGTGAACGCCGATGTTCAGCTCGTCGGCGATATAGCCCAGGTAGCGGCCGCAGCCGGCCGCGCAGCGATCGTTCATCTGGAAGGAGGTGACGACGCCGCGATCGTCCACCTGGATCGCCTTGGTATCCTGGCCGCCGATGTCGAGGACCGTGCGGGTCTCCGGGAAGACCCGGTGGGCGCCGCGGCCGTGGCAGAGGATCTCGGAGCGCACGGCGCTCGCGGGGAAAGGCAGGGTCTGGCGGCCATAGCCGGTGCCGACGAAGGCGGCCTCGTCGATGGGCACGCCGGCCACGTCGTCGGCCAGGCGGTCCAGGTCGGCGCGAGCTCGGTCGTCCATCTCCGCGGCCCCGGCGACCCGCGCCGCGGCGCGGCCCAGGATGGCCCGGAAGTCCCGCGGCTCCGCCTGGGTCTCCACCTCGAGGATCGCGCGATCGAAGAGGCCGCTGAGGCGCTCGAAGCTCGAGCCCGTCGCGCGGGCGATGTCCTCGGCGCCGGTCATGAAGGCCTCCCCCGCGATGTCGCGGAAGAAGTCGCTCTTGCGGCGGGTGCCCGCCTCGAAGAGCGAGGCCGCGCCGGCCTCCATGCCCTCGAGGACCTCCCCGACCGGGGCGGCCAGCTCGGCGGCCTGGAGCGTCCGGAAGGGCGCGTTGACGGTGCGATCGATACGATCGTTCAGGGTGCCGAGCTGGTCGAGGTAGAGCTCGAGCCGGAAGGCCCGCTCGAGGGCGTCGCCGAGGTCCCCGTCCGTCGCTCCGAGGCCCTCGCTCTCGTCCAGCGCCCGCTCGAGTTGGGCAAAGCGCGCGCTGGTGCGCGCCTCGTCCAGGGCTACGCGGCAGGCGACCTCGTAGTCGCTGCGGCTGTTGGTGATGCCCTGGCCGACCATCTGCCCGTCCTGATCGACGAGCACGGCCTTGGTGGTGGTCGACCCGAGGTCGATGCCGACGACGACCCTCATGAGTAGCCCTCCTTGCGGGCGCCGAGCATCTGCAGGTAGCTCTGCACGCGGTTGTGGATGTTGGCCTTGCCGAAGTAGCGCGGGTCGACGAGATCGCTCTCGATGAAGCCGCCGGGCACGCCCGTCCGCTTCTCCAGCTCCCGCAGCATCAGGAGCTGCCCGGCGGAGAACGAGTTGCACGACTTCACCGAGTTGATGAGGAAGCCGTCCGCCTCGTACTCGCGGATGTAGCGCTCGATCAGATCGACGCGGCTCGGCAGGCCCAGGTTGGTGTAGCAGCCGAGGCAGTAGTCGGCGAGGGTGCCGAGGGGGTCCGAGCTGTCGTGGCGGAAGCCCGTGTCGTACACGCCGCCGACGCGGGTATACGTGCTCGACACGATCACCGCGCCCTCCTCGGCGAACATGCGCCAGAAGTCGTAGAAGCTGGTCCAATTGGGCGGGCCCTCGACGACGAGGCGGAAGCGCTCCTCCTCGATGGGGCCATCGGGCGCCGTGGGGCCCTCGCCGCGGGCCATGCGCGCCTCCACCTCGCTCCTCAGCTCCTGGTAGTAGCGGACCGCGTCCTCGGTGCCGCGGAAGGAGCTGAAGATCGGCCCGATGTAGTAGACGCCGCCGAAGTAGCCGTCGATGGGCGAGGGCTTATGCTTCGCCGACTCCCAGACGGCGACGAGGTCATCCTCCGCCTGGGCGCTGAGGTCGAGGCGCCGCGCGAGCTCGTCCATGTCGAGCGTGGTGCCGGCGATCTCCTCCATCTTCGGGATGATGTCCTCGCGGAGCTGCTTGATCACGTACTCGCGCATCGCGGGCGTGACGGTTCCGTCCGGCTGGTAGGGCACGTGGAGCATGACCACGGGGCAGTCGTAGGCCTCGCGTAGGAGCTCGAACCACTTCATGAACGTGAAGCAGCCGGTGTAGCTGAGGAGGAGGAGGTCGGGCTCCGGCAGGCGCTCGCCGGTGGGCCCGATGTTGCCCGAGAGCATCATGCCGATGTCGGCCTTCACGTAGGTGCAGACGTCCTCGGAGTGGCCGGCCTTCTCCGCCTCGGAGATGTAGCGAGCGCTCTTCTTGCGCATGCCGCTCTGGAGGGCATTGATCTCCGGCAGCACCGGCAACATGTCCAGGGCGCCGATCAGCTCCGTCAGGTTCCCGGGCACGAAGGTGTAGACCACCTTGCGGCCGTCCGCCTTGGCGGTGGACAGGGCCTTGAAGTGGTCGGCGATCATCCGCTTCTGGGTGGACTGGCTCTGATCCTTCCTCGCTTCCCGAGCGGACGCCGCGACCGAGGCCGCCTTCGCTGTCACGCCGACACTCATGCTTCGACTCCCCAGAGCTTGACCGCGTCGCTGAAGGCGCCGGCTTGCTCTCGAATGGTGTGGAACTGCCCCGAGTTCTCCGCGAACTTGAAGGACGTGTGGGGGATGGACGCCCGCGTGAGCGCCGCCTCCAGCATCGGCTGGTCGAGGAGCGCCGGATCACAGAAGCTGGCGGCCGAGAAGACCACGCCGTCGGCGCCGGTCCGCTGGACGAGCTCTACGAGGTGGCGCCCCTTCTGATCGTCGCCGATGTAGCGCGCCGAGGTGGGCGTTCCCTGGTCGAGGAAGGCGCGGCTGAGGGCCTCGACCGGATCGGTCGAGCGATCGACGGGGATCGGGCCGCTGAGGTACTTCATGCCGAGCTGCATATCGTCGTCGATGATGTCGCAGCCGGCCTTCTCGAGGGTGCGCAGGAGGCCGAGGGGGGGCTGCTCGCAGAAGGAGCCCACCATCACCACCCGCACGTTATCGTAGGGGCGGCCCGCGCGCTGGCGGATGGCCGCGATGTACTGCCGCACGAAGCTGGCGTGGGCCCCGGCCATCATCAGGCTCCCGGCCCGGACGATGGCGTAGACCTCCGAGGCCGGGGCGCGCCAGGGCTCCTCGACCCGGAGCGCGTCCAGCTCCGCGAGGGCGGCGCAGCGATCGTTGTCGGCCTCGATGGCATCCCAGAGGGCGTCGGGCCCGAGCGGCAGGGCCCCCTGGGCCTCGAGGCCCTCGGCGATGCGGGTGAGCTCGTGGGCGTAGAAGAGGCCCGCGCGCTCCCACGCGAAGGTCTGCGGCAGGTCCACGTAGTCGCTGAAGCGCTCGGGATAGAGGAGCTTCCACATGCCGCCGAGGTTGCGGATCACGTCGCACGTCGAGGGGAAGAGCATGCCGTCCATGCAGTCGAGGCGGCCGGTCAGGGCCATCTCCACGACGCTGCGCGGGATGTGGCAGATGTAGCTCTGGAAGTAGGAGTCGCCCCGGATGATGTCCAGGCCGTCGCCGCCTCCGAAGACCGCCACCGGGAGGCAGCCGATGGCCTCGAGGAGGGGGCGGGGGATGTAGACCGGCAGGTAGCCGACCGCGAGGCCCTTGGGGTTCGCCTCTTTCCAGGCTCGGACCTCGGTGAGGCTCAGGTCCTCCACCAGGTTCAGGGCCCTCTTCACGAGGGGGGCGGCGGGGTCGATCGCCACGCCGGTAGGTGCGTTCATGCTTCGATCTCCCTGTGTTCTTCTGTGCCCTCTCGGACCTCGTCCTCTCCCTCGGCGGCCGGACGCGCGCCGAGCAGCGGTCCGGCCTCACGAGCGGCCAGGTGGTGGTCGGCGGCGTCCCGCTCGGCCGCGGCGCCGCACTCGCAGCCCAGGCCGCAGAGGACCATGTCGTAGATGCTCGCGGCGGCCTCGGCCGGCTGGCCGTGCTGCTCCGGGCGGTACCAGCCGTAGAGCCAGTTCAGCATGCCGAAGACGTTGTAGGTGGCGCGCTCGAGCTCGAGGGGGCCGAGCTCCAGGCCCCGAGCGCCCATGAGGGCCGCCACCAGTCCCCGGCCGAGGTCGAAGTAGCGCTCCTTGAGCTGGCGGACGCGCGCCCGCTCCCTGGGGGGCAGGGCCGCCGCCTCGTGCACCAGCACCCGCATGATCGAGGGGTGCTCGGCGACGTAGTGTACGTGGCGCAGCACGAAGGCATAGAAGCGCGCGTTGGGCCGCTCCAGCTCCGCGAGGGTGACCTCCGCTTCGCCGATGAGGGCCTCGAAGGCCTCCTCCTGGATCGCGAAGAGCATCGCCTCCTTCGACGAGAAGTGGTTGTAGAAGTTGCCCAGGCTGCGGCCGTTGGCGGCGGCGAGCTTGCGCATCGACATGCCGTGGAAGCCGCGGGTGGCGATCGACTCCGCGGCGGCCTGCATCAGCTCGAGGCGCGCGGACTCGGCGCGCCGGGAGCGCGCCGCTGGGACCGTAGCGCTCACTAGTGATCCCGCCACTCCGGCCGGCGCCGCTCGAGGAAGGCGCTCAGGCCCTCGTTGCCGTCGTGGCTCACCACCAGCTCCGTGAGGTAGGCCTTCTCGAGGCGATCGAGGGGCTCGGCCAAGGAGTCGAGGAGCCCGCTGGAGCTCCGGAACGCGGAGGCCGTCTGGCGCAGGGCGAAGGCGCTCAGGGGCAGCAGGTGCTCCTGGACCCATCCCAGGGCCGCGGACTTGAAGGCGTCGGGGCCCTCCCCGGGCTCGAGGAGGGCGCTGACGAAGCCGAGCTCGTGGAGCCGGCGCCCGCTGAGGCTCCCCCCGGTGAGCAGCATGCGCTCGGCCACGGCGCCCGGCAGGCGGTGGTGGCCGACGGCGGCGAAGACGGGCGGGAAGACACCGAGCTTGATCTCCGGGCAGCCGAGCTGCGCGTCGGGGTGGGCCAGCACGATGTGGCTGACGAGGGCGAGCTCGAAGGCGCCGCCGAGGCAGCTCCCGCTCACCGCCGCCACGACCGGCACCGGGTAGGAGGCGAGCGTGCGGCAGAGGTGGTGGAAGGTGGAGAGCATCGCCGGGGCGAGCTCCGGCAGGTGCTCCTCGACCGAGGCGCCGAAGGAGAAGTGGCGGCCCTCGCCGCGCAGGAGGACCGCGCGGAGGGAGGGCAGAGCGCGGTGCTCGCGGAGGGCGTCCTCCAGGGCCTCCATCATCGCGCCGGTGAGCACGTTGCCCTTGGGGGCGTGCAGGACCAGGTCGAGGACGTGGCCCTCCTCGAGCACCGAGGCGAAGACGAGGGGTCCGTCGGAGGGGGCGGCGCTCATGCCTCGCCAGTCCTGCTAGCGGCCTGACGGCCGGTGCGGTACGCCTCGCGGCCGGAGCGGGCGACCTCGGGCAGGGACCCGGCGATCATCGCCTCGTCGGCGCGCTGGCCCTCGGCGACGCGGCGGCGGAAGGCCACGAAGTCGATCTCGCGGGCTCCGCGCTCGCCAAAGTGGAACGCCGGGAAGCCGACGGCGGCCTCGTTGTTCATGTTGAGGCTCAGCCAGGAGCGGTTGGTCTCCGCGTTCTGCTGCCACCAGGTGAGCTTCTTCTTTCGCAGGCTCTCGAGGGTCTTCCGGGTGCAGTCCGGGAAGGTATAGAGGAGCTTGGTGACCATGCGGTCGACCGCCGCGTCGAGGGCGCTCAGGTCGACGGTGAGCTCGGCGACGGCGGCCTTCGCGGCGGCCTTGTCCTGGCCGGTCTTGTACTCGCCGTGCACCACGTTGCCCATGGTATCGACGTAGCGATCGGTGATCACGAATGGGTTGGGGACCCAGTCGCCGCCTGCGTTCTTGTAGACGGGCGCGACGTCGTTGATCAGCCCGACGCGCTGGGCCTTTTGGGCCGACCACATATCGCAGAGGGCGAGGGACTCGGCGGCGCGGGCGAAGCCGACGAAGGTATCGAGGAAGTCGGTGGAGCCGCCATCGGGCGCGGAGCCGTGGATAGGGCCGGCCTGGCCGAAGCGGGCATGATCCCCCGCGACCGTGAAGTCGCAGGCCATGCCGATCTCCTGGCCGCCCGCGATGCGCATGCCGTTGACGCGGCAGATGACCGGCTTGTCGCACAGGAGGATCGACGTGACCATATCGTTGAAGAGCCGCATGTACTGCAGGTACTCGTGCGGGCGGTTCGCGTAGTA